>DKEN01000085.1 GCA_002452515.1 Spartobacteria bacterium UBA6821
CCAGCAGGAATGAAGACCGATTGGTTGTATTCGTGGGAGCGGTGGTAGCAAAGCCAAATTGAATCAGTCCTTTCCAAAGGCTTTCGACTCCCCATCTTCCCTCCTCTAGCCGTTCGACTATCGACCATCGTCCTTCGACGCTCTGTTGCATCCTTCGTCTTTCCCTCCTCATCCTTCACTGGTGCTTTTTCTTCGCTTTGTGGTACTATCACCTATTCTTCTCTCTGATATGCCCGACCAAGCACCCACGATTTCACGAGCATGAGGAATACCGGTCTTCTTCTGGTTCCGGGAAAGCTCTTTGGGTGGGGAACGATTATTGTCGGATTCTGGGCCGCCTGGTATGCGGGCAATAAGATTGCCGATGACGGATATGTGGGAGTGCTGTTGGATATCGGGTTCCTGGTCACGGTGCTCGCTATCCTGACGGCGCGGAGGTATTGGTGGCTTCCATTGCTGGCTATCCCAGTCTTCGCTTTTACGACGGCAGCGCCTGGGTTCAAGCTCGATGGAACCGACCTGATGGCACTTTTTGGATTTTTCTGTCTCCTGGCCATGCTGACGATGGGCCAACTCAAGCCCAAGAATACCCACCCAAATCTGGGTCTCTTCTTCTACTTGCTGCTCATCTATGTGGGGGCCCATGCAGTGCTCTATGGTTTCGATAACTACTTCAACGGCGACACGCAGTTCAAGAATATCGCCAAGCGCTACTACGTCCTGATTGCCCCCCTGATCTTCATCTGGTGCATGGATCGCTATGCCCATCCCAAGGGGCTCAGGCAACTCATCAACCTGATGTTGATTGTCACGATGTTTTTCTGCGTCCTGGGGGTGATCCTCACGATTTATGATCTGACGATCCCGCTCCTCTCTGAAGATATCCTGAATTTTGCCTGGGCTGATCCTGATAGTGTAAGAGGGTATCTGAGATACATCGCCCCTATCATGATGCTGCTTGCCCTCTGCCTGACCGCCTCCGGCGCAAAGGGTTGGAATAAAGTGCTCTATCGGGTTGGTGTCCTAATCCTGCTCCCTTCGGTATTCTTCGGAGGTGGGCGCACATCCCTTCTGGTGCTTGTGGTTAGTGTGGCGTGCTGGCTCATCATTCGCAAGAAATGGAAGTTCGTGATTTTCTGGGCGTGGCTATTTGCCCTCACTCTCACAGGTCTGATGATTGCCGGTCGGACGATGGATGCACGACAGTTGCAGGAGATGCCCCAGAGTTTACAGAGCGTGCAGCGTGCAGTGTCCATCTTTCTCCCTGCGGATTTGGTGAATCAAAGTGAGGTGGAGACTGATTTAAGTGATAAGTGGCATCAGGATCTGGTCAAGGGAGCTTGGGATTATGCGAATGCAGACTATCACTCCTTCATCATTGGCAACGGGTTCAAGGGATGGGATGACTCGATTGATATTAACTTGTTCAGCTACGGCGAGGCGTATGATAACGCTGTCAAAATTGCCATCCGAATGGGGGCCTCGGAGACGATGTTCTTCAGCGTGCTCCCGATCCTCGGCTGGATCGGAGTGATACTGTATTACGGATTCATGATCGAACTCCTCCGGAGATATCTTCGGGTGCGCAAGCTCTGCCCCGAGCAATCACTGGCCAGAAGTCTCTGTGAATTCGCCTTCTGCTTGATCCTGACTACGCTGCTGCTCTCTCCGATCTCAGGAATCATACCCAACTACAACATGATCTTCTGGATGATCGGATTCATCGCGGCTGAACCGTATATTCAAAAAGCGGTCAAAGAGCAGGCTGCCCCAAGGGTTCATGGACCCGCTGCCTTCCGAGGCCAGTTAGCGGGGAGGTAGGGCCTGAGACGGAAGTCGAAGGCTGGGGGAAGGGAGGGAAAGTCGAAAGACGAGGGTAAAGAGGTTTAACCACAAAGAACTGAAAAGATAACAGCCAAGTTGACCGAAAAGGGGAACAATTTATCATTCGATAGCATCAATTTTAATCCTCCTTGGATCCCACTTTTCCCCCCTCTGTGGTAAAAATCTTTCAAGTTTCAGCATTCAGCTTTCGCTTTTCCACTAGCCCGCAAAACATCTCCTCATACTGGCTTGTAATCACTTCCCAGTCGTAGAGGCGGGCTACGCGTTCTTTGGCGGCGGCTCCTAGTCTTGTCCGCTCTTCGGGGTGATTTAGTAGATCTGCGATGGTGGCTCGTAGGCTCTCCACTTCGTGATCACCGTCGAAGGTGGCCGCCGCATCGCCTGCCACTTCGAGATTTGCCGGGGAATTGCGCACGACGATGCAGTTCCCAAATCCCATCTGGTCGAGCAGCACGGGGCGCGTGCCGTCAATGCCGGAGGGGAGGCAGAAGAGGGCTGCCTGTCTGCTGATGGCGGCGTAGTCGTCGGCAAAGACATAGCCCGCAAAGACCACTCGGTCATCGGCGGCATCCCTGAGGGACTGCTTGTACTCCTCGGAGTAGGGGGCATCCCCGACAATCACCAGTTTCTTGTCGGTAGTTATACCCTTGAACGCCTCGATGAGGAGTTCGGCGCGGTTCTCCGGGACGAGTCTGCTGACAAAGAGAATGTAGCCGTCCGGTTCCAGTCCGAGTCGTGAGAGGATGTCGCTTGCCGGTGTCTGCGTGGGGATGTTGGCACCGTAGGGAACGAAGATGGTCTCCCGGTCGTAGAGTTCACGGTAGCGCTTCTGGATCACGCGGGCATCGGCGACGACGATGTCGGCGAAACGGGAGGCCCACGCTTCGCTCCAGAGCAGCCAGCGTGAGGCGAATCCGCCCCACTTCTTCCGCGCCCAGTCCTCTCCGTCGACATTGATGATGGTCGGGATGTCAAGCCAGCGGCACGGCAGGCAGAAGATGGCATTCCCCACACCGCAGAAATAGACCAGATCGGGCCGGATGAAGGGAAGTCGGAGCACCGAGAGGAAGGTGTGGACGATGGTGTCGAGCGACTTGTGGGAGATGGTCGGGAGGCGGATGATCTTCACCCCCTTGTAGGTGGGGTCCTTCAGCGGGACAAACGGGTAGCGGTTGAAGACAGTGACATCATGCCCCCGCCCGGCAAGGCGCACGGTGAGCTGTTCGTAGAAGGTTTCAAATCCACTGTAACGGGCAGGAATGCCACGGGATCCGAGGAAGGCGATTTTCATGAGGCAGGCTGCTGGCGGGAAGGATGGTCTCGCAAGTAATCATAACCGGCTTGTACTGTCGCTTCTTTATTGTGCTGGTTTCCGTTCCTGCTTGCAGGCACTTTTCTTTGATTGAATTAACCGATCCCATGAACCAGTTTGCCCGATGACGGCCCTTCTTAAAAAAACCGCCCTCTGGCTGGCGAGATTGCTGGGGCGGGAATTCCGCGATGAGCGCACGGGTAGCTCCCTGGGACGCGCCGGGGTGGTGCCTACGCCGATGGATCCCTCCGTGGTGGGTCTGCCCCACGCCGTCAGGCCGGTTTTTCTGCCGGAGACGACCACAAAATATACGCGGCATCGGCTCGGATTTGCCACGCACGAGGAGCCGGATTATCCCTCGCGTCATGAGGCAGCAGGAAGTATCGATCC
>DKEN01000126.1:0-2060 GCA_002452515.1 Spartobacteria bacterium UBA6821
AGATGTCCGATTTCTTCTGAACTAGCATGAGCAACAGCATGGAATACAGCTTTGTTTTCTGTTAACTGGACATAAAGTTTTTCCCGTGTGCGATGATTCAGTTTTTTGGAATCATCCAATCCAGTTAAGAAAAACCCTTCAGGGAGAATCACGGCTGCTGCCGTCACGGGCCCTGCCAATGGCCCACGCCCTGCCTCATCAATGCCAGCCACAAGATAAATTCCCCGGGTACGCAGCTCCTCCTCATATCGGAGCGATGGGCCTGCATGGGGTTTCATCAGCGAGCACCGGTGGAACAAAAAAGCCCGAGACGTTTNNAGGAGCATCCCCGCAGTGGGCTGTGACTGCGAAGCCAACGCAGCCTCCGGCCCCGTTATCTCCGCAACCCCTTGGGGCTGTCAGTATTTGAGCGTTTTCCGGCGTTGCTTGCTGGGGCAAGACCGCAGGGGTATTGCCACTGCGCTTCGCGCCTGGGAAAAAACCCAAATACTCTTCAGCGGCCATCATGGGATTTAATCAGCGCTTCCCTAGAAAGGCGAACAACTGGAAACTAGGCGGCGCCTTCCGTAGTTTAGGCGAAGCCTTCGTGCTTAAGCAGCTACTTCGGCAGCCTTCTCCTTCACCGTGGTGGCAGCCTTGCCCTTGCGGTCGCGGAGATAGTTCAGCTTGGAACGACGGATCGATCCACGCTTCTCAAGCTCGATCTTGGCGATACGGGGAGAATGAATTGGGAAAACACGCTCAACACCCTCGCCGAAACTGATGCGGCGGACGGTGAAGTTGGCATTGATGCCGGTTCCCTTGCGACCGATCACGATGCCGGCATACTTCTGGATACGCTCCTTGTCACCCTCGATGACGCGTGTGTGAACGCAGATGGAATCTCCCACCTCGAATGCTACGAGGTCGGTCTTGAACTGTTCTTTTTCGATGGTGGTGATAATGCTCATGACAGAAAATTGGCCGGAAATTGCGCTAAAGTGGTCGGGTAGAATGTTCCATGGAAAGGGACTTGGCAAGAAGTAAAAGAGGAAATTGAAGCGCTAAGGAACCTGCTCCCCTCCTGTCTTGGCATTTGGCCGATCAAGGATCATGCTCGGAAACCCCATGATTACTCTCGGCATCGATAGCGGCACCCAAAGCACCAAAACCATCGCCTTGGATATCAGTACCGGCGACATCCTTGCATCCGCCCAACAAGCCTACGGATTTGTAGAGACCAAGGAAGAGGGTGCCATGGAGCAGGATCCCGCCGTTTGGATTGCAGCAGTGGAGAGCACCATCACCCAGGTTCTTCAAAAACTTGGCGCTCGTTGCAAAGAAATCGCTGGCATCGGGGTCAGCGGCCAGCAGCACGGACTTGTCCTACTGGATGCCGGGGACCGGGTTGTCCGCCCGGCCAAGCTCTGGTGTGACACATCAACAACTGCGCAGTGTGCGGAACTCACCGCCTCCCTGGGTGGAGAAGCGGCCGTCATCACTCTCACCGGCAATGCTATGCTCCCCGGCTACACCGCCCCCAAGATTCTCTGGGTACGACAGAACGAGCCGCAGAATTGGGAGAAAAGCGTCTCCGTTCTCCTTCCTCATGATTACATCAACTGGTGGCTCACTGGGGAAAAGAGCATGGAATTCGGCGATGCCTCGGGCACAGCCCTGCTCGATGTGCGCTCACGCACTTGGTCTCAGCCGGTGATCAACGCCGTGGCTCCTAATCTTGCCGCCAAGCTCCCTCCCCTGCGCCCCTCATCGGAACCCGCCGGAACACTTCGCCCGGAACTCGTTGCCCAATGGGATCTCCCCAGTGGTGTGACGGTCAGCTCAGGTGGTGGTGACAACATGATGGGAGCCATCGGCACAGGGAATGTCCAGCCAGGTGTCATGACGGCGAGCCTCGGCACCTCCGGGACGCTCTACGCATTCAGCAACACTCCCGTAGTCGATCCCAAGGGTGAAATTGCCGCCTTCTGCGATAGCACGGGCCACTGGATGCCCCTCGCCTGCACCATGAATGTTACCTTGGTCACCGAACTCACCCGCAAGCTCTTCGATGGCTGGAA
>DKEN01000126.1:2105-7430 GCA_002452515.1 Spartobacteria bacterium UBA6821
CAGGATCTCGGCGTGAACCCCTCCGAGATTCGCCTCACCGGTGGAGGAAGCCAGAGTTCATTTTGGCGTCAACTCTGCGCCGATGTCTTTGGTGTGCCGACCGTCTGCCTCTCCTCCAGTGAAGGAGCAGCCCTCGGAGCGGCTCTTCAGGCCGCCTGGAGTGCCGGAAAGGATCATTCTATGGAGTCACTTCATACGCTCTCCGATCGGCTTGTGAAACTCGACGAATCAACCCGCTGCTCCCCTGATTCCAAAAATGTCGCCATTTACCAGGAACTCCTCTCTCGTGCCAATAAACTCCGAAATACGCTTTCGGCAGCGGGTCTGATTTGATAGTGGATAAATTATCCATTCAAAAAACAAAATCGCATGAATAAAATCACCCTTTATTCCCTTTGTTTGATTGGCCTGTTTTCATTCCTGCCCTCCTCGGTCAAAGCCCAAGATTACACCGGTATCGTCGCTTTCGGTGACAGCCTCAGCGACCTTGGCAATACCGTGACGACGCTGAATGTGTTTGGCACCAATTTCACGAGGGAACAAACCGGCTATAATGCTAATTTCTATGACGATGGGCGTTTCTCCGATGGCCCGTTATGGGTAGAAAATCTGAATGCAGCACTCGGCCTGCCAACTTTGGAAGTTAACAACGGAGTCGCTACCATATCCGGAACAGATTTTGCCTGGGCGGGGAGCACCAGCGGCACAGGGAATACAGCGTATCTTCTTCCGAATCTTCAGACACAGATTGGATTCTACACAAACCAACTCGCGAGCAATAATCCGGCACTCCCCTCACCTTCAACAACTCTTTATACAGTCTGGAGCGGCGGCAATGATGTCATCAACCTGGTCAACAGCGGCACTCCTATCACACCTGCCCAGGTAGCCCTGAATATCTCCAATTCCATCACCAGCCTCTACAATGCCGGGGGAAGATCCTTTCTGGTCCCCAATCTTCCACCACTGGGATTCAAGCCCGATTTCTTGACCAACTCGGCCAATATGCAGGCTGCCAACAACTTTGTTAACGCCTACGATCCCCTTCTGGAAAGCACCCTTGCTGCGCTCTCCATCAATCTGCCCGGGATTCGAGTGACTGATCTGGATGTCTATTCGATTTTTGAGGACATGCTCAACAATCCTGCAAATTACAGTCTCTCGAATGTTACCAATTCTGCCTACACAGCCTCTACAAATGGACCTGACTACGGCTCCGTGGTGACCAATCCCGACTCCTACCTCTTCTGGGATCAGACGCATGGGACGGCCACCGTCAACAGCGTCTTGGGGAATGCCGCCTATTTGGCGGTCGTGCCTGAACCAACCGTCTGGGCCTTACTCCTCTGCACCCTCCTTCTGATACTGATATTGCATTTCAGGCGTGAGTCGGAACCTCGGGAGTAGAGGTTACAGATTATCGCTCGTGGGCTGACCGTGCTCTCTAAGGATATTGCTCGCAGGCATTCCTCCTTTTGCATTTTTCATTCATCCCTCATACTTTTTGCAAATGCGACTTGTCCTTGCAGCAACCGGAGCCAGTGGAGCCATTTACCTGCAACGGCTCCTGCATCATCTTGAACCGGGCAATCATGAGATTCACGTCGTCCTCTCTCCCTATGCCAAACAGGTGATCAACGAGGAGCTGGGCGAACTCAAACTTCCCCGCGGCGTGGTGCAGCATGGCGAGAAATCGATGAATGCCCCCTTTGCCAGTGGCAGCGCACTCTTCGACGGCATGGTGATTATGCCCTGCTCGATGGGAACCGTGGGACGCATCGCTGCGGGAACTAGCGAAAACCTGATCCTCCGCGCCGCGGATGTTTTCCTCAAGGAACGCCGAAAGCTCATTCTCGTTCCCCGGGAAACGCCTTGGAATCTCATCCATGCGCGCAATATCGTCACCGTCACCGAGGCCGGGGCGATCGTGATGCCCGCTTCCCCCTCGTTTTATTCCCATCCCAAGAACTTTGAGGAACTCGCGGATACCGTCGTCTGGCGCGTTCTCGACCAACTTGGGATCGAGGCTCCCAATGCCTGCCGCTGGCGCGAGGATGGTCCATCCGCAGCGGAGTGATGAAATTACCGAACAAACAGCAACTCCTAGCCGCGCTAGCCGCAGGACTGGCCCGATTGATCTTCAGCACGATCCGTCTGCGCGTGGATGACCGCTCGAAGTTTCTCTCAGAACCTCCCAATGGCCCGCGCATCCTTGTCTTCTGGCATAACAGGATTCCTGCCATTGCCATCGGTTTTCTCCGTCGTTATCCCGCCCGTCACCCTTCGCGTAAGGGGGTCTTTGTCCTCACCAGCCCGAGTAAGGATGGTGATATCCTCGCCGGGGTGATGGCCAATCTCGGGATGGGTTCGGTGCGTGGTTCGAGTTCACGACGCGGCTCGACGGCGATCCGTGAACTGGCCTCCCTGCTGGAATCGGGTGTCGATCTGGCCATCACACCCGATGGCCCGAGAGGTCCGAAATATTCCCTGGGTGCCGGCGCGGTTTTTCTGGCGCAGAAAACAGGCGTTCCGATCATGGCCTTGCACGCCCGCTATCAGCGCGCAATCCGCCTGAAGACATGGGACAGCTTTGCCATTCCCCTCCCCTTTTCCCGGATCGACATCACCATTGATCCCTATCTCACCATCGATCCCGATGCGGAAGATCTGGAAGCGGAACGACTCAAGCTGGAAATGATTCTACGAGAAGAGGCTGAGAAGGGTGATTCTCACCCCTGAGTGTCGGCTTGCAGTGAATTCCAGAGGTAGATTTGCACTGTAGTCGGAGTTTCTTTGCAGTGATTTCCGGAGTCGTATTCCAAAGGTATTAATCCGGGGCCATCGGTATCTTTTACAACAGCCAAAGGACGCAGCGCCGTTTTTTGCAACCGGGCTGCTCAATTTCTCTACTAACTATTGCGCCTAGGTCGCAGACGAACAACGCAGAGAGCGGCAATACCTAAACTGAGGGTAACCCATGTCGATGGCTCGGGGACTAGGGATGCCGTAAAGACTCCATTGCTGCCGTCGGTGAAATTTGCAAGAAAAGTAAATTGGTTGGAATCGTTTAATTGTCTGCCGTTACCGATTTCATCACCTGCGCCCAGCACACTAAGTTGAAGTGTTGATAGGGTGCGAATATCCCCCGGGGCAACCTGGAACGGGCTGCCATCCATCGCAATGAGGCTGAGAGAACCCGTCGAGGCATTCGCAAACCAAAGGCCGTAGTTGCCGGTCCGACCTCCGTCGCTTGAGACGTCCGCTTGGATGAGCATATTTCCAAGTGCATTGAATTCGGGCGCCCCCCAGCTACTGAAAAGCGTACCAGCGCTGGTACCGGGAGCCTGTTCACCACTCTGTAACACCAGGGAGAGGTTGCCAGGGGTTGCACGATAGAGAGCCTGGCTATTCGAGCTGGTAATATTTGGTCCCGTTAAGAAGGCGTTGAATGCGGTTTGCCCCGTCGCATTGAGTGACGGACCATCAAAACTACTAAACGTAGCCCCGGAGCCGGCTCCTGGGGCCTGCTGACCATTACGGACGACCAACTGAACACTCCCAGGCGAGCCTGACCAAATGCCATAGATGTTGGTTGTTCCGGTTAGAGTACCCTTGAAGGCGATTTCTCCGGTGGAATTCAGCGTTGGGTTATCGAAGCTTGCAAAGTTAAGACTCGTCCCTGGGGCAGCATTTCCGGTTCTCTCAGCCAATGCGACATTGCCAGGTTTTCCAATCCAAATGCCCTGGTAATTGGCGAGGGTAACTCCACCACCCGTGACATAGCCTGAGAACACCGTCTGCCCGGAGGCATTGATAAGAGCCGGGGGAGTTGTGCCAGCCCCCAGCCTATCGAAAAGGGCGCCTGAAGGCATACCTGGGGCCTGATTGCCCGTCGCCACCACCAACGCAAGGTTTGTCTGCGTTCCAGACCAGAATGAATCCGTGCCGATATCAGGAGTACCTGGACCGGCTATAGTTGCATAAAATATTAATTGTCCCGATGAATTCATTCCCATCGTTTCAAAATTCCCAAAAGTATCTCCCGTCGCAAACCCCGGAGCCTGCGTCCCTGTGGCCAACACGAGGGAGCTGCTGCCAGGTTGACCATACCAGAGGCCTTCCACAGTCTCGCTGGGCAAGGATGAAAGATTTGCGGAGTAGGCGATGCTGCCCCCCGGAGTAGGCGGGGTTGGCCCAGCGTTAGATGCATAGGTGGTTCCGGTAGCAAAGCCGGGAGCCTGATCGCCAGTGCGTAGAACAAGTGAAACATTTGTAGGAGTACCCACCCAATCACCCTCATCATTTGAGCCATCCACTTCNNATCCACAACGCCTGTACCGCTGAGTACGCCGCCAAATGTCACCTCGCCTGTGGAGTTTATAACGGAATAATCTAAATAGTTGTAATTAACCCCGCTGGATGTCCCCGGAGCCGATTCCCCAGTAATGGCGACAGTGTAAAAATTAAAGCTTTGAGCATCGCTCCTAGTGGCTACCAAGAAGAGGGCGAGTGATGTAAACAGTAATCTAAAAACAGATGAATTGAGGGTGACGGGACGCATAATGTCATTGAAGGGGGCAATAATTATGGAGACCTCGTCTAAACGTTACCTTAAGAAGACTACCCCCACAAGGTGGACTGTCAATCTAGTGAATGATTCTGATATTCATTCTCCAACTTGATAAACTTTCCTTCAGGGTTGTAGTGAAAGGTCATGAGCGTTGCCTGCCGTGTTGAAGAGCCCTGTCGGCTCTTCGGCTCACGATAGTCATGGATCTAAACTTCTGGGATCAGGACTCCGGATTTCAATGCCAGAACAACTCCGGAGTTCAGTGCAAAACACACTATCAGTTTATAGCGTACTTGGTCGGTGCAGCTTGATTTTTGCACAGATATCCGGAGTTCCTAGTAGGGCTTTGCTCAGGATTTACTCCTGAAATCCGGAATTCAGAGCAAAAAACTCCGGGATCCTGTACAAAGGTTCCTCCGAAATTCACTGCAAGCCGACACCCTGAGCATCAAAACCAGCAACAGTCTCGTTGCGTTTAACCAAAAAATTGCATTAGACAGGGATAAACAGAGGGAGTGGCAGCACCCAGAGGGTGCGTTTACTCATGGGCTAAAAAGAGTGAATATTGAGCCGGGATAATAAAATTTACAGAATTCGGGAAAAGGAGGTGAGTCTCGCGCAAAGTCGCAAAGATTTTCACCATGAAGAATATGATGTAAAAAGATGATGTAAAAATTTTCAACATCTCAACTCCTCTGCTTTGTCTGGCGGCTTTCCCAAGCCAGCCATCCGATCAAGCTCGGACTGCCTTCGGC
>DKEN01000011.1 GCA_002452515.1 Spartobacteria bacterium UBA6821
GGTCACAGCGGCATCCCCGCGTCTGAAGGTGCAGTCGGAGACGCGAACATGCTCCACTGGTGGACTATTCTTGTCATCAAGAGCGTCAGTACCCTTCGACCCCTTCAGGGCAATGCAGTCGTCAGTTACCGAAAAGTAACAACCCTTGATCGCAACATCCTGACAGCTATCAACATCAATGCCATCGGTACTGGGTGCCTGCTTGTAGTTATCAGGAACTTGAAACCTTACCCCTTCGACCAACACCTTCTGATCATGGTAGAGGTGGAGATTCCAAAACTGGGAATCCTTAAAGGTGATCTGACGGACGGCAACGTCCTTGGAATTTTCGATCAGGCAAAGCCTGGCGCGTGGAACGCTGAGATTGTTGAAATTCTTTTTGTCCCCAGAGGTATGGCGCAATTTCCAAAACTGATCCCAGAGGGGACGTCCGTTACCGTCCAAAGTGCCTGCGCCCGTTAGTTGCAAACCGTCGCAACCCTCGGCATTGATGAGGGCTGGAGTGAACTTCTTCTCGAAGTGTCCTTCGATGCGGGTTCTCTGCTGCGGGAAATTCTTCATGTCCGTGGAGCACCTCAGCACCCCGCCCTTTTTCAGACAAAGATTCACCTTGGGCTTCAAGAAGATCGCCCCACTCACGAAGAGACCAGCGGGAATAACAACCGTGCCGCCACCCTGTCCCGCAGTATGATCGATAGCGGCTTGAATCGATTTGGTATTGAGGGTCGTGCCGTCACCGACAGCACCAAAATCCGTGATCGAGACTCCTGCATCCTCCTTGAGCTGAACAACCTGATCACTAATCGTCGCCTTGGCAGGAGGGCTAGCCAAGNNGCTGCCATCGGCAGCAGGCCGCGACGAAAGCTTCTGGGGGGAAGCATGGCAGTTCAAGGGATTCGGACTATTTCACAAAACAGATCATCAGCCGATAAAGAGGGGACGCAGATGCCGGGCGTAGAGGTTCTCAGTCACGTTGCGGCCAACAATTTCTTCGTTGGCTTCGAGGAGATCGAGATAAGTCTGACCTTTTTTCGCTGCGAACTTGAAGGCAACATGGAGAAGCTGGCGCAGGCTCAGATTGAACAGCGGATTGCTCTGATCATGGCGGAGGGCTCCGGTGAACTGATCACTGGTCCAAGCATTGACCTCTGCCGCAGAGGGGAGTTTCGAGCGATCAATGTCGATGACGGTGGCGTAAGGCCCTGTCAATTCATCGATGTGATCAAGAGCGTAGGCATAGATTTCCTTCGCAAAATCCAACCCAGCTCCTCCTGACTCGGCGAGACCGATGATTTCCTCAAGCCAGGTGGTACCGGCAGTCTTGAGATGCAGGCCCGCATCGAAACGGGGCAACGCTTTGCGGATGATCGGGTAGAGGGAGAATTTGTCGCTCCCAGAATGGACGCTGAGTTTGAGGGTGGCTGGCAGACCGTATTGTTTGATGGCAAACGCCACGACAGCCAGATCAGCGTGAAACTCACGCTCGAACTGAGCCAGATCACCGACATAGTCGACTCCCTTGTTGAAGCGTCCGGTGAATTTCGGCGCGATGGTTTGGGCCGGGATCCCTTCGTCGGCAATGGCGGCGAGGATCACCAGCAATTCGGAAGGAGTCTGGGGAGAGTCCGTCTCGTCCATGGAGACTTCTGCAATGAAGGGCTCTCCAGCCTTCTTCTCGAGAATATAACGGTAGATTCTGCCGGCCTCTTTCACGGCCAGGAGGAACTTGCCCGCGCTCCGTTCGATTTCCTCCCGTGTCGTTAGGAGGGGGATCTCCGTTTTCGGGAGGGTGATGGTGCCGATCAGTTCGGGATGTCGGTCAATAAATGCAGCAACCTCTTCAGGGGAAGCAGGCTGGCCGATGGCATCGGCCACGTCGAGAGTGAAGAAGTCCGAGCAGGAGAGAAAGCGGTCCACGGTCTTGAGACCGATATGATCAGCATCAACATGCCATCCGCCCTTCCAGTCGAGTGCTTCAATCGCCTCTTGAGCGGCTTCGCGGACACTTGAGGGTTCACTGCCGATGAAAGTGTGCTCACGATTGCTCTTATTCCAGACGGGGACCACGGCTACTCCCTCCGAGGCGAGGAGTTGGCAGGCTTTCAACTGAGCCTTGGCCTGATGGGCGAAACGATCACCGACGCCGATGGAGAATTTTTCGAGGGGTTTGTAGTGTTGCATGATGGGGTTTTGGTTGTGGTGATGGGAGAAAAGTTGGTCAGGGAAATTTCAGCAATGAATGGCCTAGGGAAGCTTTGATTAAATCGCATTGAGGCCGTTGCGGCAAGAAACCTCCAACTGGCGAATGCGTAGCCTTGGAAACGACATTGTGTTACCGATGCGCTTCACGCCTGAATCAAGTCCCTGGGAAGGGACGCGATGTTAAACATGCCGAAGGCTTGATCCCGAAGGGATGGCAGGGCCTTGCGAGAGCAAGGTGTCGTACAAAAATCAGTCTATTTCCCTACAGCAGTCATCATGGGATTTGATGAGGGGTTTCTTAAGTACTGCTTAAGCCCTCCTGCAGCCAAATAAACGCTGTTTTTATCGTGCAAGGGCTTCCTTCAGAGAATAGAAAATATTAATTATGATTAAGCTGTCCGTATCGCGGCGCTCTTTTTTAGCTTCTGCCGCCCTTTTATTGACCCTCCTTGCAGCAATTTCAGTCACGCCCCGCCTCTGTGCCCAGACTCTCTATGTCGGCTTTAATACGCCGAATCAGACCGCCAACTTTACTTCGGGTACTAACGGATATTCCTCTATCTATGTCGGATATAATACTCCTTCCAGCAATAATATCCTCAACGTAGCAAACACAAACACCCTCCTGACCAATAGTGAGGATCTCTATGTCGGTTATGACGGCTCTGGCAACAGGCTCATCATTTCCAACGGAGCCACCGTTTCAGTGGTGGGATTAACCAACGGGGTGACGATCGGCCAGAATGCCGACTCCTTAAATAACTCCTTGACCGTCACTGGCACAGGCTCCCTCCTCACTAATAGTCAGGATCTCTTTGTCGGCTCTGATGGCTCCGGCAATAGTCTCACTATTTCCAATGGAGCCACCGTTTCTGTGGTGGGTAACAACTACGGAACGGTAATCGGTTTGAACAGCGACTCCTTGAATAACTCGTTGACCGTCACCGGTACAGGCTCCCTCCTGACTAATAGTCAGGATCTCTTTCTGGGCGTCGATGGCTCTGGTAACAGCCTTACTATTTCCAACGGAGCCACCGTTTCTGTCGCGGGGAGTTTCTATGGCAGTGTCATTGGATTGCAAGCAGGAGCCTTGAGTAACTCGGTGACCGTCACTGGCGCAGGCTCGCTCCTGACCAACAGCCGCGATCTTTATGTCGGGGTTGATGGCTCTGGGAGCAGTCTCACCATTTCCAATGGAGCCACCGTTTCTGTCGCGGGCAGCAGCTATGGGATGGTGATCGGGGATAATGCCGATTCCTTGAGTAACTCCGTGACCGTCACTGGCGCAGGCTCTCTCTTGAGCAGTGATCAAAAAATTCTGATCGGCATCTACGGTGAAGGTACCCTCACGGTGGGAAGAGGAGCCAGCGTCGTGGCCAAGCAGGGAATCATCCTTGCCTTCCAGAGCAACTCCACCGGCACACTCAATATTGGCACCTATGGGGGTAGCGACCCGGCAGGAACTCTCGATACACCCAGCATCACATTCGGCGATGGAACAGGTACGATCAGCTTCAACCAAAGCGACACGACTACTCTTACCAGCAGTATCTCTGGATACGGCTCCCTCCAGCAACTTGGGAGCGGTACCACCGTCCTTACCGGAAGCAATAATGGCTTTGTCGGGCCGACGCTGATCAATGCTGGAACGCTCCAGTTCGGCAACGGTGGAACAAATGGATCGGTCGCAGGAGCTATTACGGACAATGCCTTCCTCATCCTCAACCGTTCGGATGCCTACTCGCTAACCAATACGATTTCTGGCACCGGAGCACTGAACCAGTCAGGAACTGGCACCGTTTCCGTTACAGGAAGCAACACGTACTCGGGGGTGACTACGATTAACTCAGGCACGCTGAATGTCGTCGGATTCTTGAGTTCTTCAAATGCTCTCCATGTCAACGGAGGCGTTCTTGCTGGAAGCGGTTCTGTCGGGAATGTGACTGTAGCCTCTGGTGGCACGCTTTATCCAAGTGCTGTTGCCGGGACGAATGCCACCACCACCCTCACGGCTCATTCCCTGGCACTCAGTCACGGCTCGACGATTGACATGAACATCACGCCGACTGCCAATGTGAATGACAAGATTGCCAGCACCGCTGCGATCCAAATCAGTGGAGGCACACTAAACCTGAGCTTCAACGGAACATTTAATACTGGGACTACCGCTTCCTGGACACTCTGGACGACCGGAGCCTCCTTGATCAATCATCTCGAAGCCGTCAACGCGGAGGGTGCTTTGACCGGCAGCTTCACAATGACCACGCCTGGCATCTGGTTCCTGATGGGAACATCAAACTACGGTAACATCACGCTAAACGAGATGAATGGTTTGCTCACCATGCAGCCGATTCCCGAGCCCTCCACCTGGGTGCTCTTCGGTCTCTCGATGATCCTGGGTCTGGCAGTCCGCCGGAAAATGCCCTGCAGCAGAAATTCTCGATAGTTCCTTATCATCTGTTTGACTTGGCTTCCTCCTTTGCGGTCCTTTGGGGTAAAGAATGCTGAGGCTCTTATCGGGCTGGGATGAAAGGAAGTTTCACCACAGAGGGCCATTCAAGCGGGAGCCAAGATCAGAGATCAGAGGTCAGAGGGAAGTCGAAAGACGATGGTCGAAAGTCGATGGCTGGAGGGCAGAGGACGGGGGCTAGAGAGTCGGAGTTCGATAAACCTTTTCTTTCTGATGGAGGCGACTTGCTGGCTTTAAGTGCTCGACCTTCGACTTTTTTAGTCCTTTGTGGTAAAGAACGCTTCAGCCTGAGTGATGCAACACCGTAAAACGGGCAAATCGCTTCTAGTGGAATTAGTGATCACTCCCCGTTTGGAAAATCAGGTGATGGGGCACTTTACTTCCAAGGGGTCGCAAGTACGCTCTGTGGGGTATGGTGAAGTCCGTGTTCCTCCCCGCCACGCAAGTGATGTCAGCATGATCAAGTCATCGTTTTTTCATGGTAACTATCGGTGGGTGATTTGCGGGCTCTTGTTTTTCGCCACGACATTCAATTATCTCGACAGGCAGGTCATCAGCTACCTCAAGGAATTTTTCTGCACTTCGGTTGATGGTGGAGGGTTTGGATGGACGAATTCCGACTACGCCAATGTCACGACGGTTTTCACCGCTTTTTATGCGACGATGACGATCTTTGCCGGGATGATCATCGACAAAATCGGCACGAAACTGGGGCTCGCGCTCGCCTTCACCACCTGGTCGTTTTTCGGTATTGCCAACGCCTTTGTCGGGAATTGGACGGTAGCCCATATGGCGGTTCGGAGTCTCTTCGGCGTCGGTGAAGCGGGTAACTTCCCGGCTTCAATCAAGACTGTGGCGGAATGGTTCCCAAAGCGGGAACGGGCTCTTGCAACGGGAATTTTCAATTCCGGTTCCAATGTGGGTGCCATGATTGCCGCCCTCTTTGTCCCATGGTGTCTGATTCATTTCGGTGACCAGCTTGGTTGGAAAATGGCATTTATCATCACCGGTGCGGCGGGATTGCCGTGGCTGATTGTGTGGTTCTGGCTCTATGACCCACCGAGCCTCCAAAAAAGACTTTCGAAGGAAGAATTCGACTACATTCACTCTGACCACGAGGAGACGAAAGCCCAGGAACTTTCCGATGATAAGTCCGGGCAAAAAATCTCCGTTTCTCTCCTGTCGTTCTCAGGCCGCATATCCCGGGCCACCTTCGTCGGCATCACCTTCATGACCCTGTTTCTCTGTCTGTTCGTTTACGTTATTTCGACGATGTTCCCCTCGTTGGGACGAGCCCAGGCAACCATGATTTACAGGGTTTGCGGTTTCCTTGCTCTCCTTGTGAACATAGTCGCCCAATCCCGTCGGTGGCATGATCTGGGAAAATCAGGCTGGCTTGTCTTCCTCAATCTCATTCCGGGGATCGGAACGCTGGGCTCGATCCTTTATCTCTCCTCCAGAAATGGTCAGCAAGCTGTGAACAGGTTTGGAGCCGCCGCAACCACCGGGATTCTCGGCCATCTCCAGACCTGGGCTTTCTTTTTCGGGAAATTCCTGACCGATGGAATCTGGTGGTTCTACCTTTTCTGGCTGCCTGATTACCTTCTGAAACAATTTCACATGACCAAGCACGAGGTGATGCTACCCACCTTTATCGTCTACGGTGTCGCGATCATTGGCAGCATCGGTGGTGGGAGCATTCCGATGGCCCTCATGAATTGGGGAATGCCGGCCTATCGAGCCCGCATGACGGCCATGTTCCTGATCGCCCTCGTTCCACTGACGGTGCTCAGCACTCAGTATTTTGCCAATGTCGCCCGCTTCGGTCCGATGGCCTCCTGGTATGCCGTGGCGATTATTTGTCTCGGAGCCGCGGCGCACCAGGCTTGGTCGGCGAACCTTTTCAGCACCGTTTCGGATATGTTTCCTAAGAAAATGGTCGGTTCGGTCACCGGCATCGGGGCGATGGGGGGCGGACTCGGTGGAGTGATCATTCTCAAGCTCTCCGGGATGCTGACCGATACCTACAAGGCCGATCCCTCCAGAGCCTACTGCTTCATGTTCGTTCTCTGTTCCTTGAGCTACCTGGCTGCCTGGAGTATCATGAAGTTGCTCGTGCCGAGACACAAACTTGTCACAACGATGTGATCTTGAACCACGAGACATCCAGAAATGGACCTCCAGAAAATGAAAACCTTCCTCTCTGAAAACTTTCTCCTGCACTCGGATGTGGCCGTAGAGCTGTATCATGAGTATGCCAAGCCGCAACCGATCTACGATTACCACTCGCATCTGCCGGTACGGCAAATTGCCGAGGATAAGAAATTTTCAGATCTTCAAGAAGTCTGGCTGGCTGGCGATCACTACAAATGGAGGGCGATGCGCTGGAACGGGATTCCGGAGAGCTATTGTACCGGTGATGCAACCCCCTGGGAAAAATTCCAGGCATTCGCGCGGACGGTTCCAAAGACCCTGCGCAACCCGCTCTATCACTGGACCCACCTGGAACTGAAATTCTACTTCGGCATCGACGAATTGCTCGACGAGAACACGGCGGAGTCAATCTGGAACAGGGCGAATGAACAGCTTGAATCGCTCACTGCGCGGCAGTTGTTGACCAAGAGTCGCGTTGCCGTCTCCTGCACCACCGATGATCCGATCGACTCATTGGAGGATCATCAGAAGATCAACGCCAGTGAGTCCTTTGCTACCCGGGTCTATCCGACCCTTCGTCCCGACAAGGCTCTCGCTATCGACAAACCTACCGTGTTTAACCCCTGGATAGCCCAACTTGCCAAGGTTAGCGGGATCGACTGCGCCGACTTTAAAGGATTTCTGGGTGCCCTCAATCAGAGGCATGAAGCCTTTCATCAGGTCGGATGCCGGCTTTCCGATCACGGGCTGGATTCCTGCCACGCCGAGGAGTGTACCGAGGCCGAGGCCAGCGCTATTTATGCAGCAGCTCTTGCTGGTCGCCCTGTCACGGCGGAAGCAGCCGCAAAATTCCGGAGTTATCTGATGCTCTTTTTCGGTCATCTCGATGCTGAACGTGGCTGGACAAAGCAGCTGCATCTCGGGGCCATTCGTAACACCAACTCACGCGGATTCCGTGAACTGGGGCCAGACACCGGATTTGATTCCATCGGCGATACTCCCCAGGTGGTGGCCTTGGCACGTTATCTGGATCGCCTGGATAGTGACAACCGACTCCCGAAAATGGTGCTCTATAACCTCAACCCGGCGGATAATTATCTCTTCGCCACCATGGCTGGAAATTTCCAGGACGGAAGTGTCGCAGGCAAGATCCAGTTTGGCAGTGGCTGGTGGTTTCTGGATCAAAAAGAAGGAATGGAATGGCAGATCAACGCACTCTCAAGTTTGGGATTGCTCAGTCGGTTTGTCGGGATGTTGACCGATTCCCGAAGTTTCCTCTCCTTTCCGCGGCATGATTATTTCAGGCGCATTCTTTGCAATCTGATCGGAGCGGATGTCGTCAACGGGGAACTTCCCCGTGATATGAAGCTGCTGGGTGAGATGGTCGCCGACATTTCCTTTCACAACGCACGGCGTCACTTCGGTCTTGAACTTACGAATTTATGAATACTGAAATCATTTTTAAGAAGGCAGTAGAGGGGGGCGGCCTGACTCCTAAACAGGTGACGGAAATCGTAGCGCTTGCTTGCCCTGAGAAATCCTATCAGCGAAAAAAGGTACTGCTGATTGTGCCGGATGCCACGCGGACGGCGCCCGTGGGACTTCTCTTTAAGACTATCTTCAAGCAGATCGGTTCCGTGACGGACACGCTGGATGTCATGTTCGCCCTTGGTACCCATCCGCCGATGAGTGAGGAGGCGATGCATGCCAGACTCGAGATCACGGAGCAGGAACGACGGAGTGACTATGCGCAAGTCCGGTTGCTCAATCACGAGTGGGATAATCCAGAAGCGCTCCAAGCGATCGGGGTCATTTCAGCCGAGGAAACAAGCCGTTTAACCGATGGACGCTTTACCGTGGAGGTCGAGGTGAAGATCAATAAACGGGTGCTTGAGTACGAGCAGATCATCATCATCGGCCCCGTGTTTCCGCATGAAGTAGTGGGATTCTCGGGTGGTAATAAGTATCTCTTTCCCGGAGTCAGCGGTCCTGAGATCCTGAATTTCTTCCACTGGCTTGGTGCCGTCGTGACCAATCCGATGATCATCGGCAACAAATGGACTCCTGTACGCAAGGTCGTGGACTACGCTGCCGCCATGCTGAACGTGGAGAAACTCTGCTTCTCCATGGTCATCAAGGGGAGTGAACTCGCGGGTCTCTATGCGGGAACTCCGGAGGCCTCCTGGGATGCGGCATCGGAACTTTCCCATGCGCTCCATATCGTTCATAAGGAACACCCCTTTCACACCGTGCTCTCCTGTGCTCCCCCGATGTATGACGAACTCTGGGTCGGTGGGAAGTGCATGTACAAGCTGGAGCCTGTCGTCGCCGATGGCGGCGAACTCATCATCTACGCCCCGCATATCCACGAGGTGAGTGTCGTGCACGGAAGACTGATCGAGGAGATCGGCTATCATTGCCGGGATTACTTCCTGTCGCAATGGGATCGCTTCAAGGAAAAATCCTGGGGGGTTCTGGCCCATTCCACCCATGTCCGTGGTGTGGGCATCATGGAGGATGGTGTCGAGAAGTGCCGCATTCGTGTGACGCTGGCCACCGGGATTTCTCCGGAAACCTGCGCAAAAATTAATCTCGGTTATCGTGATCCCGCCTCGATCGATGTCGAAAGCTTCGCCAACCGTGAAGACGAGGGGATTCTCCTGGTCCGTAAAGCCGGTGAGATGCTCTACCATCTCCGCAACCAGCCAGAGTGGGCCGGGGGGAAGGCCAGCGCATGAGCCAGTATGTCGTGATGGGAGTTTCGGGGTGTGGCAAAAGCAGTGTCGCAAGCCTATTGGCGGGGCGGTTTGGCGGAGTCTTTCTGGATGCGGATGATTTTCATCCCCCTGAGAACAAGGCGAAAATGTCCGCAGGAATCCCTCTACAGGATGAAGACCGCAAAGGGTGGCTGCTCACGCTCAACCACGAACTCAAACGGCGCGTTGACGATCAGAAATCTCTTTTTCTAGCCTGCTCGGCATTACGGCAAATCTATCGGGATCAGCTTTCGGAGGGGCTTCCCGAACTTCGTTTCATCTATCTCAAAGGCTCCAAGGAACTGATCCTGGAACGGCTGCAACAGCGGCAGAACCATTTCATGCCCCCATCATTGATCGAGAGTCAATTCGCCACGCTGGAAGAGCCGCAGGATGCCCTCACGGTATCGATCAAGGAACCATTGCCAAAGATCATTGATCAACTGGCGCACCTGATTTCCAGTTAAGGAGTTTAGTCTGCTTCAAGAGAAGCAGCCTCTAGTCCTCCTGACGGAGATCCTAGAGCATTTTTGATTTATTCTAACGCATTCTGGAAAAATTGAGGAATCTCGCGCAGAGGCGCTGAGACGCAGAGAAAAATAGAAGATTCACAGGGAGGATGTACGGGTAGTGGAGGCCATCTCAAATGCAAACTCCACTAATCCATGCCTTTTGCTGAAACTCTCCGCGCCTCTGCGCGAGCCTCTTCCTTCCCTCCTATCAATCGCAGAGGATAAACCCATTAGAATTGCGACAAATTAACCAGAGAATACGCTAAATGTGGGGGCTCTATTACTTGGCCGGTGTGGTTGCTGTCGTGAAGGGAGGAACATCCTTCGCGGCATCGGAGAAATAGTTTTCAAACGGATCTCCGGGGAGAGCCTTTAATCCAGCAATGGCACAACGGGCATTGAATGCTGCACCTTCGGCGCTGCTGTGCAATCCGTCCCGAACGGGAGGAGTTTTCTTGGGTTGGAAGCCGAAGAGGTCGATTGCCTTCTCGGGGCCGAGCTTTTCCAGTTCCTCGGCAATGATCTCATTGTCATCAACAAAGAGGGCCGAGGTTGACTCGGCACTCAGACGGGCCCAGTCACCATAGTTGTTGGGGGAGAAACGGGCGACCTTCCCATCCTTGAAGCTATTTCTGGGGACAAGGGACAAGACGATGGGGGTGGCTCCGCGTGCCTTCACATCGGTGACATACTTCCTCATGTACCAGCCGAAGCTGTGAACCACTTCGTGCTTTTTGGTGAGGATGTTGTCCACTTCCTGGGTTTCCTCACCGACTCCCTTGATGGTGCCGCGAGCCCGTGTGGAGGGAGTGATCGGAGGATTCTCGTTAATGGGCCCCATATCATTGTGACCGAACTGGATGATCACGAAGTCACCTTTCTGGATGAGGGGGAGGAGTGCATCCCATCGGCCTTCAGTCTGATAGGTGCGGCTGCTGCGACCACCGATCGCCTCGTTGAGGACATTCAGCTTGGAAGGGTCGAAATACTTCGCCATTTCATCACCCCAGCCTTTCTGTCCGGGGGTGCCATTCTTCATGGTGGAGTCACCCACCAGATAGAGGGTGGGGAGGGAGGAGTTTGATTTTTGGACGAGTTTGAATTTTGCTGCGTCTTCGACCGGATGATCCTCCATCGGTTCCGCTGCTCGGATCTGGGAGGAGCAGAGTAGAAGGAGAGGCGTCAGCAGGATTGCGAGCAAGGAAGTTCGTAAGGGAAGGGGGGTCATTTGGAGGGGAAGGGGTGGAGTGAGTGGGAAAACGCGACGGATTTTTTTAGTGCATCCGGGAGAAAGAGACAAGGGAAGCCGAGAGGATCATGGTCATGGCAGGGATAGTTGATCTGTTCGTTCAACGAGGGTGTCCTGAACGGGAGGAGAGTTCCTTACTGTAAAATCCTTCACGGCACGAAGGACGAAGAAGGGTACTCCTGAATCAGGCTTCCCGTTCACACCTTCGAAGAGGGCGCCCTCTACGTCGTCTAGTATCATGAGAGGGCGCATTTCCGGCTCTTCGCACGAAATCTCCACCCCGGACATCCTCAAATTTTTCACGTGACGGATAAAAAATCCGTAGGCCGGTGTCGTCCCGAACATGCTTGGTTCGGGATAAGCCCTCTCCAGTTCCTCAAGCTCACGAGCTGCATCTTCGAGCGTGCCGCCTCCACGGCAAACGATGCGGACATTGTTGATCATCACATCCTCGATAGGATCGCCGGGAAGTCCCATCAGGAGTGAGGCATATCGGGGATCCACGTCATGGGCGGTGATGTCGCTGATGATGATCCGCCGGATTGCGCCGATACCTGTGCCCCCTTTTGAACGGGGGCCGCGAGCCCGGTTGCCCAGCCGAAGAAAGAGAGGGGAGGTGGTGACCTCGCGCAACACGATATTCCTAATGACGATATCTTCGATGACACCACCATCCACGGTTTCCAACGCCAGACCACGGCTGCGCTCGCAGAGACAATCGGAGATGGTGATCTTTTTGAAACCTCCGTTGGATTCGGTGCCGCACTTGATGCGGCCGGTCATTCCGTCTTTGTCGGGAGCGAGATCCTGGGTTCTTCCGAAGGTACCGTCGAGAAAGGTGCCCGGATCGTAACCGGTGACCCGGCAACCGGAGACGATGATGTTTTCGGTAGCGCGGGAGTAACCGAGGGCGTAGGAGCTTTTGAGGCAGATGCCGTCGTCATTGGGAGAGTTGACGCGGGTGTTGCGGATCTGAACATCACGGCAGCAATCAATGTCGAGACCGTCACGGTTTGTGTCGATGGAGAGATTGTCGATGGTGAGTTCATCCACTCCGGTTGCCAGAAGGGCAAAGTGACCTCCCTGAAGGATGGAAAAATCACGGAGAAGCACATGACGGCAGAGTTTCAGGGCGATGGCCTTGTTACCCTGCCCGTCCATGGTTAGCGGTTCGTCGTCGAATCCCGGAGGCGCAAACCCTCGGCTTCCCGCTTTGATCGTGCCGTGGGCACCTTTGACCACAGGATTCGGTTCCGCATCGGATGGGGAATCCAGGCTGAGGGGAGTGTCTCCATCCTGAGCCGGACGCCGCGGACCGGGTCCCCAGCGTGTCAGTCCCTTTCCATGGATGAGTCCCGCTCCGACGATGGAGATATGTTCGAGGTTTTCACCCCAGATGAGGCTGTTGTGCCAGTGACTGTGACCGAAATCCTGATAGGCGTCCCAGGCATTGGGTTCGGCCGGATCGTAGGCACCGGGGGTGAGTGTCGGATCGGCGGCAAGTATTGTTGAGCCTGCGTCAAGCTGGAGCGTGATATGGCTTTTCAGTCGGATGGAAAAACTCAGGTAGGTGCCGAGAGGGAAATGCACCGTTCCTCCCCCGGCTGCTGCTGCCGCTTCAATAGCCCGATTGATGGCCGGGGAGTCGAGAGTCACCCCGTCCCCAACTGCTCCGAATGAGGTCACGTCAAACATTGTAGTCAGGGACATAGGATGGGGGTGAGTGAATTGATCCTGAAGGAAAGCACGAGCTTAAGCCCTCATGGAGCCCGGATGATTTCCTTCCGACATCGCTGACACGCTGACAACTGGAATGTCTGCTGTGAAGGGAAAATTCAAACCGCCAGGTTTTAGCGAAGTGGTTGCCTTCGATTGGAAAAACGCTTTGAATAAAAAAACTTTCTACCCCCCTTCGACCCATGTGTTCACTGTTCCTCCCCGGCACTCACTCGCGCGTTATCATTCTCCAAACGATGATCCTTTTTGTAGGAGCAGGTCTGGGCTTGGCCGCTCCCACCGAATTTCGTTTTGACTTTGGTTCTGGAGTTCAGCCTCGCCCAGGATTCGTCAAAGTCACCCCTCAACAACCCTACGATGCGTCGAAGGGATATGGATTTCTTCAAAGTGATACGGTGCCTCCGGTTGGGATTTTGACGAACTCGAACATTGCGGTGGCCGCCGTCACGCCAGTTCGGACTACCACTGGCATTTCAACCTTTGCGGTCGATGTGCCTGAAGGAAATTATGATGTCTCGATAGTCTTTGGGAGCCCGACTGAGCCGACCTCGACGACGATCAAGGCGGAGTCACGTCGTGTCATGCTGCAGAAAGTGGAGACAAAGCCGGGTCAGTTCGTGACAAACAGCTTCACGGTCAATGTGCGCCGTCCCAATCTTCGCGGAGGAGGCACCATCGGCCTTCGCAATAAGGATGGGCAAAGTGAGGGGAGTTCCCTCGATTGGGATGATCACCTCACGCTGGAATTCAACGGCGCCCATCCCGGAGTTGACTCCCTGACGGTCACACCCTCCACCAATGCCATCACCCTTTTCATTGCCGGGGACTCGACGGTCTGCGATCAGCCTTTGGAACCGTGGTCGGGTTGGGGAATGATCCTTCCAAGTTTTTTCAGTCAGGGTGTGGCCGTAGCGAATCATGCGCAGAGTGGACTGGCGCTCTTTTCCTTTGAACAGCAGAGGCGGTTGAAAAAGATTCTCGAGGAGATGCATCCCGGCGATTACCTCTTCATTCAATTTGGGCACAACGACCAGAAGGACAAGTCACCCGGGGCTGGTCCCTACACAAGCTACAAGGATAACCTCAAGAAGTATATCACTGCTGTGCGCGAGAAGGGGGGCATCCCGGTGCTAGTGACCTCCATGGAGCGTCGCAATGGCAAGAACTGGAAGGATGGGAAGCCAGAACCGACTCTGGCCGATTTTGCTACTGCGGCCCGCCAGGTAGGTGAAGAAGAGAAAGTCCCCGTGATCGACCTGAACGAGATGAGCGTCAAGTTCTACACCGCGCTTGGCAACGAGGGGTCCGTCAAGGCGTTCGTTCATTATCCTGCAAACACTTTCCCAGGACAGGACAAGCCTCTTGCCGACGATACGCACTTCAATTCCTATGGGGCTTATGAGCTTGCACGGTGCGTCGCGGAGGGGATCAAGTCCAAGGTTCCCGAGTTGGCAAAAAAACTCCTGCCCGATACCGGAACCTTTGATCCCGCACATCCGGATGCTCCTGATTCTGTGCAGATTCCAGCAAGTCTCTCAGTGGGTGCGAATGTAAAACCTGCCGGTAGCTGAGTCAGCTTACCTCTGGTCAATTCTTCCCCCCTCAACTTCATGAACTTCATGAATTTCATCAAGTTTTCCTTCCTGGCGGCATGTGCTGTCAGGCTTGCTGTCGCCGCCCCGGAGACAACTCCTGGCCTTGACCTGCATTGGGTGGAAGGCGGCAAACCTGTTGTCTTGCCCGGAAACACTTGGGGAGTCCCCTGGCCTCAAGGAACAGTGCCGAAGAGTTCCACATTCACCCTCACCAAATCCACGGGAGAATCTGTGCCTGTTCAATCCTGGCCGTTGGCAACATGGCCCGACGGGTCGTTGAAATGGAGTGCCCACGCAGTCGGTGCCGACGTCTCCCCGACTGAAACCTACCATCTTGCTCCGGGTGTTTCGGCGTCTGTTTCCAAGCCGCTCACACTCACGGAGGAAAAAGGAACGATCCTCATCGATACGGGCCTCCTGCAGTGCCGTCTCCCCACCAAGGGCGATGTCCTTATCGAGTCCCTCATCCGCGACGGCAAGCTTGCCGCGACCAACGGCCGGCTGGTTTGCCTTCGTCGCGATAAAGCGGAGCCCGATGAAAATGGCTCATGGAAGCAGGAATCCCTCACCGGGGAAATCTCCTCCGTGAAAATCGAGCAGCGAGGGCCTGTCCTGGCAGTCGTCAAGATCGAGGGAACCCATGTGACGGCTTCCGGAAGGCGATTGATCCCCTTTGTGGTCAGACTCTACTTCTATGCAGGAGGGGACTCGATCCGAGTGATGCACACGATGATCTATGACGGCGATGAGAACAAAGATTTCTTGAGCGGGATCGGCCTTCGTTTCAATGTGCCGATGAAAGGCGAACTGTACGACAGGCATGTTCGTTTCTCGGGAGAAGATAAAGGGCTTTGGGGTGAAGCGGTGCGCGGATTGACAGGCTTGAGAAGGGATCCGGGAGCGACGGTTCGTTCCTCCCAGGTAGCGGGGACCGCGGTTCCTGTCGATGTGCTTCATGGAGCAGGTGCCCGTATCGGCAGCCACCTCGATTTCATTCCGGCCTTCGGTGATTTTACCCTAGTTCAGCCGAACTCGGATTCCTTTGTGATCCGGAAACGGACGGCTCCCGGCTATGTCTGGCTGGATTCGGCGACAGGTCATCGTTCCTCAGGACTCGGTTATCTTGGCAGCCCGACGGGAGGAGTGGCCTTCGGGATACGCAATTTCTGGCAGAGCAATCCGGGGCAGCTCGACATCCGCAACGCGGTCACGGATAACGCCGAAGTCACCCTGTGGCTTTGGTCTCCCGAGGCAAGGCCGATGGACATGCGCTTCTATCACGACGAGATGGGATTGAATACCTATGCGAAACAGCTTCAGGCACTTGATGTGACCTACGAGGATTACGAGCCGGGTTACTGCACCCCGAAGGGAGTCGCGCGCACCAGTGAGTTGATGTT
This sequence comes from Spartobacteria bacterium UBA6821, assembly GCA_002452515.1. GTDB lineage: Bacteria > Verrucomicrobiota > Verrucomicrobiia > Chthoniobacterales > UBA6821 > UBA6821. The sequence continues at coordinate 16,076 of DKEN01000011.1, forward strand.
GTGGGCGTTGCCTTCGACGCCTTCCAGATCCCATCTCGTGGAGATGGCGGAAACGCTCTCCACTCCGCCCCAGCTTGCCTGCAAGCCCGAGGATTACAAACGGGCAGAAGTTTTTGGCGGTGCCATCTGGGGTCTTCCCGACCGTTCAAACCCCGTGGCTGTCGGCATTGAGGATCAGCTCGTTTTCTTTTTTGATTTTTACAAAAAGGAGGTCGATCAGCGACGTTGGTACGGGTTCTGGCATTACGGCGATGTGATGCACACCTACGACAAGGATCGTCATGTCTGGCGATACGACGTAGGGGGATTTGCCTGGGACAATTCCGAACTCTCGACCGATCTCTGGCTCTGGTACAACTACCTGCGTTCCGGAAGGGCCGATAATTTTCGGATGGCGGAGGCAATGACACGGCACACTGGGGAAGTCTCTGTCTATCATCTTGGAAAATTTGCCGGAATCGGAACACGTCACGGGGTGGTGCCCTGGGGAGACAGTGCCAAGCAACTCCGTATCAGCACGGCGGAGAACAGGAGGTTCTATTATTACCTGACGGGAGATGAGCGCATTGGGGATCTCCTCTGGGAAGAGGTTGAGGCCGATCGGAAACTTGCGGAGGTTTCCCCCAGAAGGAAGTTAACCAAAGAGAGCGATCCCACGGCGGTGAGTGTCAGCGTTGGCACGGATTGGGGGGCCGTATCAGCGGCCCTTCTGACCGCATGGGAACGCACAGGAGAGGCGAAGTACAAGGACAAGCTTCTCACCAGCATGCGCAGCATCGCCGCCCTGCCTCATGGTTGGCTTTCAGGAGGAGGAGCCTACGATCCTGAGACCGGAAAATTCACCAAGGAAAGCGAGATGATAGATGTCTCCCATCTCAACAGCGTTTTTGGTGCGTTCGAGGTGAATGCCGAACTCATTCAGTTACTTGATGTTCCGGAGTACGAGAAGTCCTGGCTGCAATACTGTGAGCTCTACAATGCCAGCCCCGAGGAGCAGATCAAACAACTTGGTCAGCCGCTCAAAAAGGTTTCCCTCATGCAGGCTCACTCAAGGCTGACCGCCTACGCGGCTTGGAAGACAAAAAGCTCCGTGCTGGCCGCCCGTTCCTGGAAAGAGTTCTTTAGCGGATCAGATGGGTACAAATTGCTTTCAAAGCCATTTCCTCTGTTGCACATTGAAGGGCCCGATGTGCTGGAGCCCGTCGATGAGGCCGATGTCACCTCGAACGAGACAGCACAGTTCGGCCTCGCCGCCATAGAGTGTCTCAGTCTCGTTGGGAAGGATCTCCCTTTTGTAGAAAAGAAATAACTCCCCCATCATGAACTTTACTCCGATCGATTGGATGATGGTGCTGGTCCCTCTTGGGTTCATTGCACTGGTCATTGTCAAAACTCGCAAATACACCCGAAGTGTCGCGGCGTTCATGTCAGCAGACCGCATCGCCGGACGCTTTCTGGTGGCTACAGCGACTGGGGAGGCGGGATACGGAGCGGTCTGGGTCGTCGCCTATTTCGAGCAGTTTTATGTAGGAGGCTTCACCCAAGTCTGGTGGTTGCTGGCCAATAATGCCATTTGGCTCTTCATTCTGCTCTCCGGCTTTATCGTCTATCGCTACCGCGAGAGCCGTGTCATGACGATGGCACAATTTTTTGAAGTCCGTTATTCGAAGGCATTCAGGCTCTTTGCCGGAGGCTTGGCCTTCGTTTCGGGAATGTTGACCTACGGGATCTATCCGGCTGTTGGGGGCCGATTCTTCGTCTACTTCTGCGGGTTCCCTGAGACAATCCATCTCGGTGGGCATGTTATTCCAACCTATGTAGTAGTGATGCTGCTTCTGCTTCTGCCAGGGATGTTGATCACCTGCGTGGGAGGGCAACTCACGCTCATGATTGTTACCTGTCTGGAGGGTATCGCTTCCCTGATCTTCTTCATGGTGATTGCTGCGACACTCATCATCCTTTTCTCCTGGCATGATGTGTCAACCTCCATGCTCGCCGTGCCACAGGGACACTCGCTCTTCAATCCCTTTAATTCGAGCGCCACGCAAGATTTCAACATGTGGTTCATCCTGATTGCTATCTTCGCCAACGCCTACGGTTGGCAGAGCAATCAGGCCGGCCATGGATTCCGTTCCGCTGCCATCAACGCGCATGAACAGAAGATGGGGGCGATCCTTGGTCCTTGGCGCAATGAAGTGCGTACGCTGATGCTGATCATCCTCGCGATTTCAGCCTACTGCTTCCTGCATAACCCGAAATACTCCGCCGGTGCGGCCTCCGTGCAACACGTGCTTGATCAGATCTCCAATCCCGCCCTCCAGAAACAGATGACGATTCCGACGGCGCTGGGACTCATGCTTCCCATTATGATCAAGGGAATGTTTGCCGCCGTGATGCTCTTCACGCTGATTTCAACTGATGCGACGATGATGCATTCGTGGGGAACGATTCTGGTTCAGGATTTGATCGTGCCTCTGCGGAAGCGTCCGATGGGCACTCGCAATCACCTGATCGTCCTTCGACTGGCGGTGATCGGCGTTGCCACCTTCGCCTTCTTTTTCAGCCTGTTGTTCAAACAGACGGATTACATTTTGATGTTCATCGCCTTTGCCACGGCCATCTTCAGCGGTGCCGGTGCCGCGATCATCGGAGGTTTTTATTGGAAGAGAGGCACCGTTGTCGGAGCCTGGGGAGCCATGGTTGGCGGTGCTGTTGTCAGCCTCAGCGGCATGTTGTTTCAGCAGCACTGGAAGGGAAGCATCTATCCCTGGCTTTTGGCTAACAACCCCGGGGCACTTTCTGGAGCCAAGATTGTTATCGAGGAATATCTCTCCCGCCATATCTACGGACTGAATTGGGTTGTCGGTCCGGAAAAGTTTCCGATCAGCGGCCAGTGGGTCTGGTTCTTTGCGATCATTACCTCCATTACCCTCTACATAGGGCTCTCTTTGCTCACCTCTCGGGAGCCGTTCAATATCGACCGGATGCTCCATCGCGGTAAATGGGCGGTTGAGGGGGAAAGCCATGTTGCCCCGGTGGAAAAGAAAAGGCGTTTTTCCTGGAAACTCCTGCTTGGGATCACCCCCGAATTCACCAAGGGGGACATGGCCATCTCGATAACCCTGTTTGTCTACCGCTTCTCCTGGTTTCTTGTTTTTGCGGGGATCACGATCTGGAATCTTATTCATCCCTGGAGCGATGTCACCTGGTCAAAATTTTTCCACATGACCTACATTGCCCTTCCGTTTGCGATCGGTATGGTGGTGACGGTCTGGTTCACCTGGGGCAGTCTGCGTGATCTCGTGGAACTGTTCCGCCGACTCAAGCTGGTCAAGGAAAACCCTCTGGATGACGGTACCGTGGTCAGGCATCACAACCTTGACGACGAGACGAAGGCATCCTCCTGATTCAGCGAAGGAGGCTGAATCGATCTTCTCGATTATTTTACACCCATCATGAAAATCAAAACATCAAAGGAAACAGGAGGGTTTACCCTGCCTGGTGAGGCTGGTTATGAAAAACTCACGCTTGAATTAGCCAAGAAATGGGGCGCTGACACGATCCGTGACAGTGACGGAACCCAGCTTTCCCCCGAGATCGTCAATGCCGGATACGACATCTATTCGACCGTCTGCCTGGTGCGATCGGTTCAACCGTGGGCCAGAAAAAATCTGGAGAAGCTTCAGCAGAATTTCCTCATGAGCTTCCCGCTCGTGGCCGACAAATCCAAGCTCACGGTGACTCTGCTCGAGGGGTTTTTCAGGGAGCAGTTCGTGGTGAATTTCTCGGACGATCCCAAGAAATGGTGGCAGGTGTTTGATCGCACCACGGGCAAGGAGGTTCCCAAGGCAAATTGGGCCATCGACGCGAAAAAGGGGACGGTCACCATTTCCAAGACGATCCCCGGGCACAAATACACCGTCAATTTCCTCGCTTTCCGAATCTGGGAGGAAATCTCGATGTACAACCACATCACCAACAATTGGGGTGATCGGGAGCATCTCGCTGCGGTCGATCCGATGCATCCTGAAACCCAGAAGGTGATTCTGGAGTTTCTGGCCACCTGGCTGAAGGAGCATTCCGACACGACAGTCGTGAGGTTCACCTCCATGTTTTACAACTTTAGCTGGTTCTGGGGATCTGATCCCAACCTGCGTTACATTTATTCCGACTGGGGTGACTATGAGATGACGGTCAGCCCGCGTGCGCTGAAGTTGTTTGAGAAAAAATACGGATACCGCCTCACCTCGGAGGATTTCGTCAACGGGGGTCTCTATAATTCNNCTATAATTCGACCCACAACGCCCCCTCCAGACGCTACCGGGACTACATGGCGTTCATCCACGATTTTGTGGTGGAGTTTGGACGCAAGTGCATCGACATGGTGCATCGGGACGGCAAAAAAGCCTTCGTCTTCTACGATGATCACTGGATCGGAGTGGAACCCTACAGCCCGCGTTTCAAGGAATTCGGCTTTGACGGACTGATCAAGTGCGTGTTCAACGCCTTCGAAGTCCGCAAGTGCGCTCACGCCACCGGCGTAAAGACTCACGAACTCCGCCTCCATCCCTATCTTTTCCCCACGGGATTGAAGGGTGAGCCAACCTTCAAGAAGGGTGGCAATCCCACGCTGGATGCAAAGAATTTCTGGATCGATGCCCGTCGTGGTATCATCCGCGCCCCCATCGACCGGATCGGTCTCGGTGGCTATCTCTCGCTGGTCGAACCTTATCCTGATTTTCAGGACTACATCGCTGGGTTGGCCGATGAATTCCGTCTTCTGAAGTCCTTCCATCAAGGGGACAAGGCCTATACCGCCCCGTTCAAGGTGGCGGTCCTGACGGCCTGGGGGAGTCTTCGTTCCTGGCAGGCTTCAGGCCATTATCAGCCAGGACTCGACTACGGGGAATTGCTTGAGTCGCTTGCAGGATTGCCACTGGATGTCGTTTTCATCGACTTCGATGATCTCCTGACGAAGGGCGTGCCCAAGGATGTGAAGGTCATCATCAACTGTGGTCGGGAGGGAAGCGCCTGGAGTGGCGGTTACCGTTGGGAGGACCCCAAGATCAGTGAAATCCTCACCCGTTGGGTACAAATCGGCGGCGGATTTATTGGTATTGCGGAGCCTTCGGCGGCACCCGAAACCGGGCAACTTTTCCGGCTTTCCCATCTCCTTGGTGTGGATCGCGACCGGGGGGAACGACTGGCCAACGGTAAATACAAGGCGTCGCTTTCCACAAAATCCCATTTCATCACGGAGGATGCGGAAGGTGACGTTGACTTCGGCAAGGAAGTCGATGGCATCTTTGCGCTGGGAGCTGGAGTGAGCATCCTGGCGGAGAAAGAGGGTTCGCCACGGATCGCTGTGAACCAGTTTGGGAAAGGACGGAGTGTTTACCTTGCTGGATTCAAATTCAATCCTCAGAACACGAGGTTGATTCACCGCGCCATCCTTTGGGCCGCAAATCGGGAGGCTGATTTCCGTAAATGGAACTGCTCCAACATCCGCACCGAGTGCGCCTTTTTCCCCAAGAAGGGAAAACTTGTCGTCATCAACAACAGTGCGGAGTCCCAACGGACGGATGTCTGGAATGCCCAGGGTAAGCCACGCAAGGTCTCCCTAAAAGCCCACGACATTGCCATCATTGATGTTTGATTTGAAACGGCTATCTAGAGCTTCCTGAGAATCCCGCCACAACCCACCACACCACCAGCCATGATCCGCAAAGCATTCGTGATGAGCGTCAACGAGGGGAGCGAGGAGGAATATGAACTCCGCCATTCCCCTATCTGGCCGGAACTTCAAGAGGTTCTAAAACAGCATGGGGTGCACAACTACTCCATCTTCCTGCATCCCGAGACGCGCCAACTCTTCGGCTATGTGGAGATAGAGGATGAAGCACGATGGGTCGCGATCGCCTCAACTCCCATTTGTGCGAAGTGGTGGGCTCACATGGGGGATGTCATGCCCTCGAACCCGGACAACAGTCCGGTGTCACGGGAGCTCAAGGAAGTGTTTCATCTTGCATAGGATTTTTAAGGATCGCCACCCATCCAATTTCCGCAGAATTTTCCCAAGGTGAGCGACGATAACAATCCATCCCAAGTTTCGGGGCCGGTTGTCGGTCGTGGGGAGTTTGTCTTTGCCGCCGCTCATCTCGACCATGGGCATATCTACGGTCAGTGCGAGGGGTTGGTTGAGGCGGGAGGTCTTCTGAAGTGGGTCTATGACCCCGATCCCAAAAAAGTGGAATCTCTCTTGGGAAAACATCCCGAGGCGAAAAGTGCGCGGAGCCTCGGCGAGATTCTGGATGATGCGGAGGTGCAGATGGTGGCCGCAGCGGCCATTCCATGCGACCGTGCCGCCATTGGTTGCCGGGTGATGAAGTCGGGGAAGGATTACTTCACCGACAAGGCACCCTTTATCTCGTTGGAGCAGTTGGCCGATGCAAAGCGGACTGTGGCGGAAACAGGGCGGAAATACATGGTGTACTACAGCGAGCGGATTCACTCGGAGTGCTCCGTTCATGCTGAGGCCCTGGTGCGTGCAGGGGCCATTGGACGGGTGATTCAGGTGCTCGGCTTGGGGCCGCACCGGCTCGGAGTCTCGGATCGGCCGGATTGGTTCTTTGACCATGCCCGGTACGGAGGAATTATTTGTGACATTGGGAGTCAGCAGACCGACCAATATCTCGCCTTTTCCGGGGCGGATGACGCGGTTGTCACGCAGGCTGCCTCTGACAACCTGAATCACTCGGCACATCCGGATTTCGAGGATTACGGGGAAGCGACATTGCTCGGAGCGAACGGGGTCCGCGGCTACTTCCGCGTGGATTGGTTTACTCCCGACGGATTGCGCACCTGGGGGGATGGACGGACGTTAATTCTTGGAACTTCTGGCTATATCGAACTCCGTAAATTCATTGATATCGGTCATGATCCGCAGCAAAGCGACACCCTGATCCTGGTGGATGGCAAGGGGGAGACCCGAATGGATCTCTCCGGCAAAGTAGGATTCCCCTTTTTTGGCCAACTCATTCTCGATTCTCTGAATCGCACGGAGAATGCCATGACCCAGCATCACGCCTTCAAGGCAGGGGAACTCGCCCTGCGTTC
>DKEN01000029.1:0-5794 GCA_002452515.1 Spartobacteria bacterium UBA6821
ATTCCGGGGCGTGGCCTTCCTGAGAAGGGGGGAGGGCGGGGCGATTTTTACGCGATCGTGGAGATCGCCGTCCCGGAATCGATTTCACCCGAGCAGAAGGCTCTCTGGGAACAACTAGCGAAGCTCGGAGAATAGAGAGTCAGGGGGAAGGAGTCAAAAGTGGGAAGGTAAAGAGGTCGAAGGACTATAGACGAAGGTCGAAAGCCGGAAATAAGGGGCTAGGGGCGAGTTCAGAGATCAAAAGTCAGAAATTGGAGGGGAAAGGCCATCGATTTTCGGCCTCTGATCTCCGTCCTCTGTCTTCTGACATCTTTCGTGCTTTTCAGTCCTTTGTCGGCCCTTTGTGGTAAAATCTCAGGCCCATAATCCTGAATCCCCAGCTCTATTTCAGCGGAAGCTCTTCCGCTGTCATGCTGACTGGAATCCCCTCGGATACTTCGGCGATGTTCAGGTTTTGCTGAACCGGTTGTTCCACAGGAAGATCCCAGAAGTAACGGCGCAGGAGAACCTTGAGCGTTGCCGTGAGCGGTACTGCCAGCAGCGCTCCAAGAAGCCCGCCCAGAATCACCGTCCAAGCGAGGACGGAAATGATGACGGTCATCGGGTGGAGACCGACCGAACTACCGATGATTCTCGGAGAAATAAAGATGCCTTCCAACCAGTTGGCCAAGGTGAAGATTAGCAGCACATAAAACGGGTGCCAGAGATCCCCATACTGGGCCAGGGCGATCAACATGGCGGGAATGAGGCAGAGTGCCATGCCAAGATAGGGAATGAGGCAGAGGATGCCAACCATCAGACCGATTAGGAAGGCGAAGTCGAGCCGCACAAAAATAAAGAGACAGAGTCCCACGATGACCCCGTCAATCATGCTGACAAGAAGCTGTCCCCTGAAAAAGTGGATGAGGTAGTCGTTGATCTCATTAAAAAGAGAGACGATCTCTACCTTGAGCGGAGAGGCTCGCATCGGCAGATAGCGGCTCCAGTTGTCGGCCATGGCAGGAGCTTCCAGTAGGAAGAAGAAGAGAAAAACCGGTACCAGCACAAGACTCAGCAGGAATCCGAGAAGTCCAAAAACTCCGCCAATGCTGGATTGCAAAAAACTTCCAACACTTGAAGCGATCGTGGGTAACTGCTCCTGCACCCAGGAGAGACTCTGGTTAACGAGCTCGAATCCATACATCTTGATGCTTTCCGGGGAGAGATCCTCCAGCGGCGAGTTGCGATGCGGTGCCGAGGCTTTCAGGGCTGCAAGTTTCTGGAGCTGAGTTGCTGATTCCTTGGCAAGCGAGGAGATGCTTTGGCTGTAGGCGGGGATGCGACTGGCAAAAATACTCCCCTGATGCTCCAGTGCCGGTGCCACCGTGAGCCCGATGAGGGTGACGCCTCCCGAGAAGAAGATGAAGACGATGATGACGGCCCAAGTGCGCGGAATTTTCCAGCGACATAGGATGGCGACTACCGGAGTCAGTAAGTAGGCCAGCACTCCTGCAATCGCAATCGGTGTGAGAACGGCTTTCAGACTGACGAAGATATGGATGGCGCTCCATCCCGTCAGCAAGATCACGGAAACAACGGCAAGTGCGGCCATTGCGGTCAGTCCTGCCCAGCAGACTTTTTTCTGAAATGGAGTGGGAATCTCGTTGGAAGCCATGGTTTTAATGGGAACTACCCTGTTTTGTGCAAGTTGTCCAATGTCCAGAAGACGTGGCTCTTTATTTTTCCTTATAAATCACCCGATCCATCCTTATATCGTGGGGTTCGCACGGGAGGGAATCCAGAAGCTGCCAGGGCCAGCAGAGGCCGATTTTGATCCCCTGAAAATCAGGATGTCCCAACAGCCTGTCGTAATATCCTTTTCCTCGTCCGAGGCGTCCTCCGTTCTTATCGAAGGCGAGTCCTGGGACAATCGCCAGATGAACCTCTTTGGGAGTGACAGCTTCCCAGGACACTGGATCGGGTTCCTGAAACCCCAAGGGATTATTGATCCAGCGGCTTCCCTCTAGCAGCCGGTAGAGTGCGAGATGTTCCCCCTCAATCCGGGGAAAGAGAAAGCTCTTTCCCGGATCCCCGGTAAGCACCGCCATCACATCGATTTCTCCGGGAAGCGGGTGGTAGAGTAGGATGGAGTTAGCGCTTTTCCACGCAGGAAGATTCAATAGGATTTCGCAATAAGAGGCGGAATCTCCCTCACCATACTCAAGATGCTCAAGGGAGAGTTCCCTGAGACGGGCACGCAAGAGTTGCTTATTATTCAGCGTTACTTTTGAAATCATTCAGGTTCATCATTCGGGCAAGGAACGCGCATGGTCAAAAAACTTCTTTCAGAAGAGCTCAGCAAGCTTAGAAAAAAACGAATCCAGCCTGAGAATCACGTTACCATGATTCCTGCGGAGGGATGGCATCGACGCAACTTTCTTACCGAGATCCTGATCCCATCCCTCTTCTCCCCGCGAGAAAAGAATAAGAAGTCCCCGGTCTTGCCCGAGTTGGCAGCCGGACAGATCGGAATTACCTGGATTGGCCACGCCTCCTTCCTGATTCAGACGCCCGAACAATCCGTTTTAATCGATCCCAACTGGGCGCGCTGGCTCAAAGTCATCAAACGCCTGCGCGAACCGGGTATCGCCCTCGATGATCTTCCCGCGACCGATCTTGTGCTGGTCACGCACGCCCATTTCGATCACCTCGATAAAAAATCGCTCCGTGCCGTGGCGGCGAATCAACCGATCGTCGTGCCCGAGCATGTTGGAAGTCTCGTGGAGGGGTTGGGGTTCAACCGGGTTCAGGAGTTGAAGCGTTGGGAGTCCATGGAGGTGGGTGGGCTCAAAATCACGCTGACCCCTGCGTATCATTGGGGGGCGAGGATGCTGCATGATCAGCACCGTGGCTTTGGCGGTTTCCTGATCGAGTATCAGGGGCGCACGATTTTTCATTGCGGTGACAGCGCCTGGTTTGATGGGTTTTCTGAGATTGGAGAACGTAGTAACATCGACATCGCTCTGCTGCCGATCGGTGCCTACGATGCGCCAAGCGGGCGCGATGTGCACATGAATCCCGAGGAGGCCTTGCGAGCCTTTCAGGCCCTTCGGGCGAAACTGATGATCCCGATGCACTATGGAAGCTTCCGTCTCGGTTTTGAGCCGATGGACGAACCACCAGACAGGTTGATGGGGCATGCCCGTTCTCTGGGCCTCGATGACAAGATCCGCATCCTCAACGAAGGGGAATCACTGGTCTTCTGAAAAAAGGCTGAAGGAGTTTAGACTGAAGGCTGTTAGCGACAGATGAGGAGATGCTCACGCGGAAACGCGGAGTTCGCGGAGAGGGAGAGTAGTTAGAAGTTAGGAGATGGGANNATCTCCTATCTCCGATCAGCCCATGATCCTCCTCTACTTTCCGAGCACTTTATTCCAGGCGGCGATTTGCGCCGACTTGGAGGCAAAGAGGGACTCCGGGGAATCGACGATGTCGATTGTGGTGATGGTGTCGCCCTTGCGGATCGCATTCACGACTTCCTGGTCCTTGGCACTGTCAACGGCACCGAAGATGGCATGCTTGCCATCGAGCCACGGGGTGGGGACGTGGGTGATGAAGAACTGGCTGCCGTTGGTCCCGGGACCCGCGTTTGCCATCGAGAAGAGTCCGGGGCGGTCGTGTTTGAGTCCCGGAGCAAATTCGTCCGGGAAACGGTATCCCGGGCCGCCCATACCGGTGCCGGTGGGATCGCCCCCCTGAACCATAAAATCAGGGATAACGCGGTGAAAGGTGAGTCCGTTGTAGAATCCCTTGCTCGCAAGATTTAGGAAATTGGCGACGGTGAGGGGAGCCTTGCTCGCGTAGAGTGTGGCGTGGATATCACCCTTGGAAGTGTGCATCACGATCCTGATATCGGTGACGGGGGCTGCGGGTGAAGCGGCACCGGCGATGTCAGGAGTGATGGCCGGAGCCAGGGTGAGAGTTGCAGAAAGGGCGAAAAGTGTCTTTTTCATGGGAGGAATATTGGGTAGCAGAGAGTGGTGCCAAAGAAAGCGAAATCATCCAAGTCTCCCCAAACAGCCAAGAAGAGCTCTCCAAAGCCCGCTTCCAAAACTCTTCCTGCCGATGTCATCCGCGTCGGCCTTGTCCAGATGCGCTGCGTTAGTTCCCGTGAGGAAAACCTCAAGTCCGCGGAACGCTGGATTCGCGAGGCGGCGGCCAAGGGCTCCAAGGTGGTCTGTCTGCCCGAGCTGTTTCTGAGCGAGTATTTCTGTCAGAGCGAGGATCACGATTATTTCAAGCTGGCCGAGGCGATCCCCGGACCGACGACTGCTGTGTTGGAAAAATTGGCCAAGGAACTCGGGGTCGTCCTGATCGCCTCGCTCTTCGAGCGTCGCGCCCCCGGCCTCTATCACAACACCACTGCGGTGATCGAGGCGGATGGCCGTTATCTGGGGAAATACCGCAAGATGCATATCCCTGACGATCCGCTCTTCTACGAGAAGTTTTATTTCACCCCCGGCGACCTTGGTTTCCGCAATTGGAAGACCAGTGCGGGTGATCTCGGCGTGCTGATTTGCTGGGATCAGTGGTATCCCGAGGCTGCCCGTCTGACGGCCCTGCGAGGTTCCGAAGTGCTCTTTTATCCCACGGCGATTGGCTGGCATCCTTCGGAGAAAGCGCAGTATGGTGAGAATCAGAAGGCGGCCTGGCAGCTTGCCCAACGGGCCCATGCCCTAGCGAACGGATGCTTTGTCTGCGGGGTGAACCGGATCGGGCATGAGTCTCCCGCCGGAGGTGCGGGGCTGGAATTCTGGGGCGGAACTTTTGTCGCCGCTCCCAATGGCATGATCATTGCCGAGGCTCCCGCCGACAAGGAGATGGTGCTGGTGGTCGATCTTGACCGGGATTTCATGGATACTCAGCGGACGCATTGGCCCTTCCTCCGGGATCGACGCGTGGATGCCTACGAGGGAATCGACAAACGTTTTATTGATTGAGCCCGATAGCCCCCCAGTCCAATTTTCTCCCGGATCGGGTGCGGAACTACCGCGTGCTCCTACAGCGCTGGAGACGATTGGTGAGAAAACTTCCGTTTTTGCAGCTCCGCTATTTTGGTGAAGCCTCCGGCTATCCACTAATGCTCATTGAATCGAGGCACCATCGTGAAGGGGCCCGTTCCCTGTATGTCTCGGCTGGAATCCATGGGGATGAACCGGCGCCGGTGGAGGGTCTGATTCAGTGGGCCGAAGAAACTCTTCCTTCCCTGAAGGGATGGAATTTTCAGATATTTCCCTGCCTGAATCCCTGGGGTTTGGAGCGCAATCTCCGTTTCGACGAAGAAGGACGTGATCTCAACCGCTGCTACAATTCACGCAAGGTGCCCCAGATCGTGGAACAAATCAGGGCGATGAAGGGACGGAAATTCGATCTCGCCCTCATGCTCCACGAGGATTACGACGCGAGGGGATTCTACCTCTATGAGATTGCCTCTGAGCGGCCTTATTGGGGGGATGAATTGCGGGATGAACTTTCTGAAAAAATGGCTTTTGATCCGAGGAGGGTGATCGAAGGAAGATCGGCCAACAAGGGAGTGATTCGACGGAGTATTACCCCGAAACTTCTTACTGAACTCAAGGGTCACCCCGAGGCATTTCGTCTGCACTTCCACCATGCAAAAAGGACATACACCTTTGAGACACCTTCTGAGGATTTTCTTGTGAATCGGGTAGGGATTCATAAAGTCTTTATCCGCCTTGCAATGGGCAGGCTCGCTTCCGTTGCCCACTAGTCTCTTCCACTGACCATCAATGAC
>DKEN01000029.1:5893-7917 GCA_002452515.1 Spartobacteria bacterium UBA6821
GTGGATTATCATCACACGGTTGAGGATGTTGGCATTGCCCTCGGCACTGCTCTTGGCAAGGCGCTTGGGGATAAGGCCGGGATCCGACGTTACGGTTCCGCCTATGTGCCGATGGATGAGACGCTGGCGCGAGTCGTCGTGGATTGCAGCGGGCGCCCATATCTGGCCTATGATGTGCCTCGGGGGGTGGAGGCAATCGGACTCTTCCCGTTTCAGTTAGTCGAGGAGTTTCTCCGGGCCCTGAGTGTTCATGGCGGGTTGACGCTGCATGTTTCCATTCTGGCGGGACGTGATGCCCATCACATGGCGGAAGGGATTTTCAAAGCGCTCGGCAGGGCTCTTGATGTCGCCGTCTCACGGGATGAACGCGTTAAGGGAATCCCCAGCACAAAGGGTGTGCTGTGAGTCGGCAGAATCTGAATGATCCAACCCTGGGTTTGGTCGATTACGGCAGCGGAAATCTTCGCAGTGTCCAGCGGGCGATCGAACACGCCGGGGGAATCTGCCGCCTCGTCCACTCTGCCTCGGATGCAGAGGGGTGTGCCGCCCTGGTGGTTCCCGGAGTAGGCTCGTTCGGGGATTGCGCCAGACAGCTTCGGGAGGCGGGGCTTTGGGAGTTTCTGCGTGAATGGCTCGCGGCCGACCGTCCCTATCTCGGTATCTGTCTCGGCTATCAGTTGCTCTTTGAGTCAAGCGAGGAATCTCCGGGAGTCGAAGGCCTCGGAGCACTCCGAGGGAGCGTTGTTCATTTTCCCAGGGGAGGTGAGTTGAAAATCCCCCACATGGGATGGAATCAACTCCACCTTCGTAAGCCGTCTGATCCGCTCGTTCAGGGATTGGGAGCCAATCCAGACTTCTATTTTGTCCACTCCTACTACCCTGTTCCGGAGGATGAGGAAATCATCACGACAACGTGCAACTATGGAGTGGAGTTTGCTGCCAGTGTCACCCGTGGCAATCTGAGTGCTGTACAATTCCATCCTGAGAAGAGTCAGGAACTGGGACTGGCCATGCTTCGTAACTTCATCACCTCACTGGGGAAGCGGATGTCCTGAGATGAACTCTAAAACTCATACAAAAAGCAGGAGTCTGGAATTTTCCCTCTTCGGATTTTCAACTTTCAGCTTTCAGCTTTCAACTTTTTTTTATGCTCCTCTATCCCGCCATTGATCTCATGGATGGTCAGGTTGTCCGCCTCGAACGGGGTGAAGCTGCCAAAAAAACTATCTACAGCACCGATCCCGTCGCCATTGCCAAACAATGGGAAGCAGCCGGTGCGGACTGGATTCATCTTGTCGATCTGGACGCCGCATTTGAGGGGAAGAGTCGCAATTTGGAAATCATCAAGGCGATTGCCGCCGCCGTTTCCGTGCCTTGCGAACTTGGCGGGGGAATGCGCGATGCTTCCTCCATTGAGGCCGGTCTGGCCACGGGAGTCCGAAGAGTCATCATCGGAACCAAGGCGGCTGAACCGGGTTTCCTGGCAACGATGGCCGCCACCTTTGGGCCTGACCGCCTCGCCGTTGGCATTGATGCCAAGGAAGGGAAAGTCGCCGTCAAAGGCTGGGTGGAGACCATGGAACTGACCGCCTTGGATCTGGCTCGTGAAGTCGTCAATACGGGCATCAGGACGATCATTTACACCGACATCGCCACGGATGGAATGCTTCAGGGGCCTAATATCGCCGCGATGCATGAGATGGCGGCCTCCGTGCCGTGTGATCTCATCGCTAGTGGTGGAGTCTCCGGGCCGGAGGATCTTCGGGAACTAGCCACCGTGCCTGGGCTTCACGGAGCCATCATCGGGCGCGCCCTTTACGAAGGAAGGATGCCAGAGGATCTCAGAACAATTTTGAGCTAGGGAAGCACCAGGCTTCCAGATTCGGCTTTCAAATTGATTTCAGTGGGTAGTCTCGCAAGGAGAAAAGCGGAATATGTTTCACGCAAAGGCCACAACGGTCAGATGACGGTGGTCGAGAGTCGAAAGATTAAGGGTTAAAGTCAGTCTGAATAGGAATTCGGAC
>DKEN01000039.1 GCA_002452515.1 Spartobacteria bacterium UBA6821
TCTCCCGCCGCAGGCGCTCGACCGTGATCGCCAGTGTAGCCGCACCGAGGATGCAGAGAAAGGTGAGTCCGGAGGCTCCGGTGATCCCCGCGATCTGGATCAATGGGATGCAATCACGCAGAGCAATACCAATGGCATTCCATCCAAAACCGCTGAAGAGAGTCCCGCGAAGCCACTCCAGGGCCGTCCAAGCGGCGGCGGCGAGCAGGGCCACCAATAGATTCCGACAGGAACCGAGCCACGCCTTGGTGGCATCCTTCTGATTACCCTCTCCCTCGCCAATAGGTCGCAGCACGAGGGCGGCGAAGAGTGCCCAGAGAGCGGGATAGAGTCCCACCACCAGCGAGAGCAGCACCCAGCCGGGTATGGTAACGGTGGTGATCCAGAAGAGGGTGATGAGGAACGATGTCGTCCCCGTCAGCCAGCCAAGCAGGAAGGCTTTCTTCGCCCAGAGTGCCGTGGAGTTAGGACGCTGGCAGATCCAGAGCGCCCAGCAGAGGGGTGCCACAGCCACCCAGGGAAGCCAACTGAACCAACGCAGCTCAAACGGAGGCAAACAGATTCCGAGCAGCACGCCGGAAATCAGAGCAAGCAGCCAGGGAAGAAGTTGATGCAGCGAGTAGCTTTTCCGAAGGATCTCCCGACCCAAAGTCTGATCGGCCATTTAATAATTCCCCTCCATCGGCGGCACCGTCGTATCAATGGTCACTTCACAGACCGCCCCTGTTGGCAACGGGGAGCGAACGTTCGTGAGACGAACAATGACAACATTTCTGTCAGGATTAGGGGTCGGGTTTACACTGATGACACGTCCCTTGAGCGGATTTTTATCGTTTCCAACAGTCACCGTTGCACCGTGACCGACTTTGATCACGCGCGCTTCGCTCGCGGGAAGCATGACGACAACATGCTGCTCCACCCCTTCATTCACCACCAGACCCTGCGCACTGGAAAAAACCTGCCGGGAATAGTTCCACCAGGTCAGTCCCGTGCCCGTAAGACAGAACAGGAGAAGCCCTGTGACCAGAATCCATCCCGAGGCAAAGCTGTTTTTTCTGTTTCCGGCCTGAGTCATCACTGCGGGGTGGCGTTCGGGATATCGGAAGCCTTGGGCGGCAGCATAATATTGGTGGGTGAGAAGGGCTGCTTTTTCTTTTTCTGCACCGGATCATTCTCATGCCCAATAATCGGGTAGAGGTTCACGAGATGGGCCTCATCCGACATGGTGAGTCCGGAAGGAATGACAAAAACCCCGTCACGAACCGGCTTGTCCACGAGCAAATCAATAACTTGTCGGCCATTGACCATGACCGCAAGCACTTCGCCTCGCCCCATGCGTTCGATGGAAAATTCGGCAAGGAGATTGGCCCCGTGGGCATCGAGTCTCAGGTAGGTTCCCCCCGTTCCATCAGGGGCAAGAAAGGGATACACCGCCTTGATATCATGCTCGCTGAGAAGCGGCATGATGGAAAGAGAGGCTTTGCGTCCGTCCAGGAGGGTCACGGGTACGGTGAACTTCTCCCCATCCTCCGGGCTTCCCTCGCCGTGGATACGGATCGCGAAGACATCCTTCTTTTTGTTTGAGCTGCCTGCCTGCGCTGTGGTCAGTGCCAGCAAGCAAAGCAACGTCAGAAAATAGAGCGTCCGTTTCATCTGGGCGGATCTTACGGTGATGCTGCAAAAATATGGAGGCATTTATTGAATTACCCACCGCCTGACTGGGATAACATTTGCATCGGGTGGCCTCGTCGGGTTACGCCTCATGTGATGCCATCGTCATTTTCCATCCGTCTTTTGATTGCAGCCACCTTTCTCATCGGCTGCAACTCCTCATTGCACGCCCAGAGCACCCAGGAGGTCAGCAAGAGCGATGCACAGGACATGTCGCTGACAGCCCCCCAGGCGGACAGCCCGTTTTTCATCGAGCGTCAGGAGGCTCAGGCGGCCCTTGTCAATGCCGGTCGAGAGGGATTCGGGATGTATGTTCCCAAGCCTCCCAGTCCGCCGATTCTCCAGCAGGTGAAGAAAACCTTCACCGGGATATTTTCCTCCGTGAAATTCCATACGGGCGGCGATGTCCTCCCAATTTTCCTCACGGTGGATCCCTCGCAGTTCTCCATCGCAAACCATCCCGATCTCACAGTGTCGCTTAAGATTTCCAATTCGAAGCGGCGGGAAATCGAGCTGCTCTATCCGACCGATCAACGCCTCGAAATCCTTACCAAGGACTCCACCGGCACTGTGATCGACCGCTGGTCACAAGATCGTGTATTCGATCCAACGGAAGGCTTTGCGGAAATCAACCCTGCGGAATTCATCGTCTATTCGGAAAAGATTCCAACCACGGCAATGAAGGCTGGCGAGACGTACACCCTCGAAGCCTCTTTGGCGGGTCAGGAGGGTTACACCACCAGCACCACGGTCACGCCGTTGCCATGATGAAAAGCTATTAGTGCGTTTTTTTGATTGCAGACAACCTTCCATCGAAGAGCTGAAAATTTGCGCGCAGAGACGCGGAGATCGCAGAGGATTTTCAAAAGAATTCATGCGTCATCTTAGCCCACAACTCTCTGCGCCTCTGCGGGAAAATATCCCCTGCTTTCATTCAGGCTTCAGTTTGCAGCCTTAATTCTGCCCTCTTTGAAAAAGGCCTTTGTCGCCCGATGTCGGGCACTAAACATTATTGTGAAGATGAGTTTCATCACGGTCGCGTCCAACAAGCGCCCCAGAATTCCTCCGGGCAGCGCATAGGAGACACGGTCGGTCATCCGACATCCTCCCCCCTCGGCTCGAAAAAGATGCTGATGCCGCCACTCGCGAAATGGGGACTTCTTGGCCCCATCCACCAACGCCTCTCCGGGAACGACCTCTTCCCAAAATCCGATCCACCGCATCGGCACCCCGAACTGGCTCACTTCCAAACAAAATTCCTCACCCACTCGGGCCGGCACCTGACATTCCACTCTGATCACACGGAGCGATGCAGGGGAAATCTTTGTGATGTTTTTGGGGTCCTGGTGGAAGGCATAGACCTCACCGGGAGTTGCCTGAAGCAGCACACTGCGTTCGTAAATGGCCATACGCTGCACCGATCAAACACGGTTTTCGACCAAATGAAAGCGTACTCACTACTCTTTTGAGGCATAAAAATTATTGCAAACACGTTCTATGACCTTTACTCGTGCTTGTTTATCCATTAACCACAACCACCATGTCTGAAAAAACCATCGAAGATAAAGTCCGCGACATCATCGTAGAACAACTCGGCGTCACCGCCGAACAGGTCACCATCAACGCCTCCTTCATCGAGGATCTCGGCGCCGACTCACTCGACACCGTCGAGCTTGTCATGGCTTTCGAGGAAGAATTCGGTGTTGAAGTTCCCGACGAGGACGCTGAGAAGCTCCAGAAGGTCGGCGATGTCGTCAAGTACATCGAAGAGAAGCAGGCCAAGTAAGCCCGCTCTCAGGATAGTTTATTCATCCTTTTATCAACGGCCACACCTGGCGACGGGTGCGGCCGTTTTGTTTTTGCGCTGCGTTCACGGTGCCCCTTGGCAATCGGGTTATACCAATCACAGGAAGAAAGGGTGCAATAGCGACGAAGGAATTTGGGCGTGTGGCGAAGAGGAAGATCGATGGCTACCTTTAGGTAACCAGAGGGATGACGACACGGCTACATGCCAAAAGACCCAGCCAGATAGTGTCATTTCTGATGGCGCTTGGTATTGGTCTCTGACATAGCTTTCTCCCGTGTCAGCAAGCGCCGCTTCATCCACCATGCGCAAAATCGGCGGACAGATCCTGATCTGTACCGGCCTCTTCATGAGCGTCGTCGCCTTGGCGACCCTTGCCTACTGGTCTCAGGGATGGAAATTCGGCGATTCCCTCTACATGGTGATCATCACCATTTTCACCGTCGGCTTCGAGGAGGTTCAGCCGTGCCATACGACGACACTCCGTGTCATCACCTGCCTCACGATCTTCGCCGGTCAGATCACCACCCTGTATGTCTTTAGTGCGATCCTTAAGATCATCACCGAAAAAGGGTTGCAGAAGGCCTTGGCCGATCACAAAAAAAGTAGAAATATGGACGAGATCAAAAACCACACCATCATTTGCGGTTTCGGCCGCATCGGGCAGACAATTGCCAAGGAGTTGAAAAAGGCAAACATGCCCTTTATCATTCTCGACAAGGATGCGACTCGCATCGAACTCTCGGAGAGCTTTGACTACCTGACGCTGGAAGGCGATGCCGGCGACGAAGACACTCTCGCGAAGGCCCGAATCGCCCACGCCCGCACGCTGGCTGCCGTCCTGCCCAACGATATGGTGAATGTCTTCATCACCCTGACGGCACGAAATATGAAACCGTCGCTCCGTATCATCGCCCGGGCCGAGGATCCCACCACGGAGAAAAAACTCACACAGGCCGGGGCCAACGAAATCATTCTTCCAGCCATGGCGGGAGGCCTTCAGATCGCCCACAGGATCATTCGCCCCTCGATCATGGGGGTACTCGACGATGATACGACCTTTCTTAAAAACGATCTGGCGGAACTCGGAGTCGGTCTGGATGAAACCGTAGTTCCAATCGAAAGCCATCTCGTCGGCCAGCCGCTTGCCAGCTTCATCGAGGGGGTCAAGGGACTTTCGATTGTGCTAGCGATCCGCAGGGCTGATGGGACCAACAGTCAGCATCCGGCACCACACCTCGTTCTCCAGGCCGGAGACCGCATCATTTCCCTGATGCGCAAAAGCGGTTAAGGAAACTCTGAGGGCGATTGCGTTTGCGTTGCTGTGCTGATGGTGTTGGTCTTAGTGCCAGTGATTACACAACTCCGCTCCGCAGTTGAGTTTGCGGCGCAATTGCCGCGCTACAACGAGATCATTCGCGTCCTGTTCAAATACGGCTTTGCGGATGTCCTCAAACTGGTTGCCCTCCAGCGCATCATGGGAATCGAGGGTGCTGAACTGCAAACGCACGAATCAGGCCTGCTAGCCAAGCCGCCGGAAGAAAGATTGAGACTGGCACTCGAGGAACTTGGCCCCACCTTCATCAAATTCGGCCAGATCCTCAGCTCACGACGCGATCTGGTTAACAACGATTTCTACATCGAACTTATCAAACTTCAAGATAGCGTGCCGACATTTCCGGGTAGTGAGGCAAAACGTATTTTCAGCCAACAAATCGGCATCACCGTGGAAGCAGCCTTCTCCGAATTCGATGAAAATCCCCTTGCTGGCGCATCGATCGCGCAGGTTCATCGGGCCACCACGAAGGAGGGGGCAGTCGTTGCCGTCAAAGTCCAGAGACCCGACATCCAGCCGATCATTGAACGGGATCTTTCCATCCTTCAGGATTTTGCAAAACTTCTGGAACATCAGGTGCCGGACATCGCTGCATTGAATCCGGTGGCGATCGTACAGGAATTTTCAGAAACGCTTCTCAAAGAACTCGATTTCACGATCGAGGCTGCCAATGCCGAACGCTTTGGGCAGCAGTTCGAGGGTACGCAGACCATCTCCGTTCCCGTGGTTCTCCGGGAATTCAGCGGCAAGAAAATCCTCACAATGGAGTTCATTGCGGGATACCCCGTGAATGATCTCAAAATTCTCCGCAAGCACCATATCGATCCGGTTCTACTTTCGGAAAACATCTCTATCCTGATTTACGAACAGATCTTTGAGCACGGCTTCTTTCATGCCGACCCCCATCCAGGGAACATGACCGTCCTGAAAGGTGGCGTGCTGGGACTTTACGATTACGGGATGATGGGGGAGTTTGCGGTGAGCTTCCGTTCAAGCGTCGCGCATCTCATCGCGGGCCTTGCGGAGCAGGACAGCAGGCAGGTCATGAGTGCCCTGATCGACATGTCCGAGGAGGGTAGTGTGAGCAATCCTGATAAAATGCTCCGGGATGTCGAAGACTTTAGCAATAAGCACCTCAACAAACCCCTCGCGCAGATCAATCTTGCACATGTGCTCAACAGTCTCTTGGAACTGTTAAGAGTCCAGCGACTTCGAATGAAGGGCAGCTTCTACCTCGGCATCAAGGCGCTTTCACAGGTCGAAGCCATTGGACGCGATCTGAATCCTGAATTGAACTTTGTTGAGATCGGTCAGCCCTTCGCGGTTAAACTGATCGCGGACAAATACAAGCCAGCCCATCTCTTCAACCTGCTGAAAAAACTCTCGGGCGCTTCGATCGATTTTCTTGAAGAGTTTCCCAGTGATTTCCGAATGCTTTGGAATCGGCTCCGGCGCGGCGAGATCAATATACCCTTGCAGCACAAAATTGATCCCGAAGGGTTCGAACCGTTGAGGGTCACCCTTGATCTGATCGCCAACCGACTAGCGAATGCCATCCTGGCTGCATCCGTGTTAATCTGCTCGTCCATCCTGATCCTGTCGGGACTTCCTCCTAAAATATGGAATATCCCCGTCATCGGTCTCATAGGACTGATCTGGGGTACCTACATGTGCCTCAGGCTGGCATTCTCGACGTGGAAGCACGGCGGGTTGTAAAAACCCTCCGACATTCCGCGTCCAGCTGAGTACCGCCTGAAGAACTTGCTCTAAATCTTTTTGATGAGATCCTGAAGCACCGAGGCACCGTCTCCAATGGCCTTGGACAGATTGACCGAAGCCTTCCCGAGTAGATTATGTGCCTTTTTCTTTGCGGCGATACGCGACTTGGCAGTCGTTGCGGCTCCTTCACGAATACCGCTACGCAGCAGAGAGGCCGCTTCATCCACGAATTTCAGCGCCTGTTCGGCCAGTTTATGCTCGCGCCCGTGCGGGATAGGTTCGGCTTTCGAGCTTACCTTAGCAGGTATTGTTTTTTTCTTGAGCGGATTTTTCGCCGCTGTTTTCTTCACCGTTGTCTGTGTTTTTTTTGTAGGCATAAATGAATATGGGTTCGATCGGTTTAGATCAGGTGGCTGAATTACCCCTGCGCAAACCCATCACTACCAGTCCGGCCCCGCAGATCAATATCGTAATTCCAACGGCCGGGGCGAGGGGAATGGTATGACTCTTTTCCGTTGTCACCAGTACGGGGCCAATATCGATGGCCTTCTCCCTCGTCGTATAACTAATGCCTTGATAACTCAAGAAAACGACCCCTCCTATAATGAGAAAAGCCCCGACAATGACTAAGTATTTCATAGATTCCGGTGACTGGGACTATAAGCGCCGTCCGCTTACTAGATTGATAATCACCATGATAATGGCAACCACCAACAGGATATGAATAAAGCCTCCCATCGTGTAACTTGTGACAAGCCCGAGCAGCCACAGGATGATTAAAATGACAGCAATTGTGTATAACATATTTTTGTTTTTATTGGACGGCATAAGTCTTCCTCAACTGCCAAGGAATTCAATGGGGTGTATCCCTACTGGGCTTGGATTGAACAACTCATCGTTTACCACCTTCATGGATTGCCATCCCTTATTAGATAGACCTTTTGGTGGGAGTGGTGGGAGAACACCCCATTGTTACTGATTGAATGGGAGTCCATATTGGATTCATGAAAAGAATCCATATCCCATTTCTATTACTAGGACTCGTAATGCTCTACGGATGCGTCAGCGTTACCGAAAGAAAGCCTGCTGCTTCAACCACCACCACCACCACGACTCAAGGATCATCCTATACCCCAATCAGCAACACGACTTCAACAACACGGACAACTCATCTTGGTTCTTATTGAAATTGAGAAAGCTCACTTTCAAAGATGGAGACACAAGAAATCAAAGGTGACTGGAGTATCACCAAAGGCAGGCTAAAACAGGCGTGGGAAAATCTTACGGACGATGATCTCCGCTACGAGGAGGGAAAGCAGGAGGAACTTTTGGGGAGAATCCAGAAACGAACTAGTGCAACTAGGCCAGCTGTGGAATCGACCTTCAAAATGGTCTGCGATGTCTGGCGCGCCTTAAAATGGTGCGCACCTCTGTCAGGCATCAGCTCAGGATTTCCTTGTAAACAGAACCTCTATTTCCAAGTGATCCAAGGGCTTCGGCATCCCAGATAAGAACCTAGAATCAATTATTCTGGATTGAGTGCTGGACGGCATTGGCTCCACTGGTGACGTCATGTCCAGTGGCACTGACATCACGGCCCGCACCACTGATCGTGTTACACGCTGAAACTAGTGCGATGAGGATGGCGACAAGGGATACGGAAAATAGTGTTTTCATTATTACTAGCCTCGCGAACAGTTATGCCTCCGTCTATGGGGTGATAACCCTCCTTGGTACATCTCAAGCTTCATCCTGCTTGCCGCGCCGAATTACGGTTCAATCGTCGTGAAAATATCGAACTTTGAAGCCCGGCGCATGCCCGCATTTACTGGCGCATCGGTGAGCACAAGCGTGGTGCCTGGTTTGATCAGCGATCTTGTCCCGTCCAGGAATTGTTGATCGATCGTAACGCGCCCCATGAGATCCCTAACCTTGGGAGCGACACCCACCATACTGGCTGTTAAAAACCACTTGCGCCGCCCGTTGGCATCCACCTTATCCAAGGCGGAATAGACATAAAGCCCCGTGAGACCTTCCAGCCCACGGATTGGGGAACGACCGATCTCCACACCATTCCTGTAGACATAGATTTCCGCATCCGGACTGCTGACGACGATGGAGACGGGACCTTCGGGTGCTTTCGAAGGATCCAAGAATGTTAGGGATGGCGAGGTTATCCCTTTGCTCAAGGGATTGAACAGGAGAGCCGGTAATTTTCCGCTGCCGGATCGTGACCAATGATCTGTAATCAACACAACGGTGCCACTGGTTGTCACAGTGTAGAGCTTTTTGGCGAATTCGAGGGGCAGACGGATGCATCCGTGTGATGCCGGATAGCCCGGCAAACTGCCCGCATGCATCGCAACCCCGCTCCAGGTGAGTCGCTCCATGTAGGGCATCGAGGCTCCCTTAAAGATATTTGAAGTATGCTTTACATCCTTTTGAAGGATCATAAAAACCCCGGTCGGAGTGCTCCTCCCCGGCTTGCCCGAGCTGATGGTGGAACGCCCTATCTTTTTGCCGTTTCGATACACAGTGAGTATCTGATCTGTCAGGCTCGCAATAATGACCACAGGGCCGACCGGCGAAGTCTCCGGCAGCCATGTGTAATCACCGGCCTCAAGCCGGGACGAACCTTGTGATATCTGATGCCCGCTTGATGATCCTAGTGCCGATGAGACTTGTCCCGCGTTGATCACTCCAGCGATCAGCGCGCCACAAGCGATTCTTTTAAGTGATTTCGTCTTATTTTTTATTATAGGCGCAGACGAAAAATTCATCTTCCTCCTAATCATTTGCGAGGGCTACTGGCTTTTGATCCGGGCCATATTAACCGCCATGGTTCACGCTTAAGGAGTGAAGTGAACTCTTCGGTATTGTTGATGATTTGTGGAATCCGGGAGTCGTTCAGGGTTTCCATGAATTGCTTGGTATTTTTTAACGTGAGGGCCAGATCAGACCCCGGTCCGAGCAACCGATCGACGTTTTTGGAAGCCAGTTCAGAAATGTCCGGAATGCGCTCGCCGACGAAATCCGCATGATTGGTCGCCAATCCCGAGGTGGCATCGCCATGAACGAAATCAATGATCTCTTGGCCCATCATTCCCTGTTGAGTCAATCGGGCCGTGTCATTGCAATAAATTTCAGCAGAGCGAGCGACCTGTACGTCGACGGACACTTCATAATCGGGATGGCCTGCGGGGCGCTTTTCCAGCGGTACTGGAGACAGCAGATAGGTGACTTTGCCAATCTCACGTCCCGCAAGGAGGACAGGTGCGCCCGGGCGGACCCCGTTCGCATTGTCGAAATAAATCCGGTAGGTATTCAGCGGCTTAAGAACTCCAGGCATCCCGAGAAAAATCACTACAAGGATAAAAAATCCTAAAGTGACTAATACCAGGATCCCTGTGGTGATTTCGTTTTTATGAATATTCATGGGTCATGGGGTGGATTTTCTGTGATTGGAGAAGGAGGAAAGAAAGCTGATGATGATGGGGAGTCTCGAATGACGGAACTCCTCCGGTGTCCCGTCAAAAACAATCTTCCCCCCGTCGAGGAATGCCATGCGTGTCGCCACTGCAAAGGCATTGTCCATTTCATGGGTGACGACGATGGATGTGACTTTCTGCTCAGTCCTTAACCGGATGATCAGATCATCAATCAGTTTGCTATTGATCGGATCAAGACCGGCGGAAGGTTCGTCGAAAAGGACGAGTTTAGGATCCATCGCGAGCGCTCGTGCGAGCCCCACCCGCTTTTGCATGCCCCCGCTGAGTTCGGATGGAAGTTTATTCCGAATGTCTTTTAGTCCCACCATCTCCAATTTCTGATCAACCAGAGTGTCGATTTCCTCCCGGCTCTTGTCGGAAAGCTCCTCTAGTGGCAGGGCTATATTCTGCTGAACGGTTAGCGAGCTCAGAAGCGCCGCGTTTTGATAGACCATGCCGATCTGCATTCTGACAGCATTGAGTTCCGCCCGTGAAAGTTGTGTCAGATTTTCCTTCTTAAAAAAAATACTGCCTTTGTTTGGTTCAAGAAGTCCCATGAGCAGGCTCAGCAAGGTGCTCTTGCCGCTACCACTCATTCCCATGATCACCAGAACCTCCTCCGCCCGGACTGAAAAATTAACGCCATCCAAAACTGCTTTATCTGAAAACATCAGTTCAACACCGCGCATTTCAACCATAGTTTCCGGAGTTGAGTTCATGGGAAAAATGTAACGATCAAAATATTCGAGATCGAATCACAGGCGATCACGGCGCAGATTGCAGTCACCACACTTGAAGTCGTGGCAGTGCCCACACCAACGGCACCACCTTGCACAGCCAATCCCTTGTAACAGGCAATCACCCCAATAATCCCGCCGAACAGCAAACTCTTCATGCCCCCGGCTAGCACATCCTTCATCAAAAGGTATTTCACCACCTGGTCATAAAAATATCCGTAGCTAAGATGCAGTAGAATGCTTGAGATGAACGCCGCTCCACAGATTCCCGAGATCACCGAGACCATACTCAGGCATGGGGTCATCAAAAAAATTGCCAGAAACCTAGGAGCCACTAGGTAGCGGAGCGCCCCGATACCCATTCCCTCGATGGCATCAACCTCACCTCCCGCAGTCATCGCCCCGAGTTCTGCAGTGTAGGCAGCCCCGACTCGGGATGCCAGAACGATGCCGGTGAAGAGGGGAGCCATTTCCCTGGTGAAAGATACGGAGACCACCCCAGGAACGAGCGTAACGATACCAAAGATTTCAAGCTGATAACCGGTCAGCATCGCCATGGTCAGTCCTATAAACAACGATAGCAGGATGACCATTGGGACCGAACCCACACCGACACGATCACACTGGTAGAATAACTGCTCTAAACGGATCGGGGATCGGCCGCGCATAACGCGATCCCTGACTTCCGCCCCTGTTTCTTTTATCATCCATACCAGACATCCGATTTCCTGAAGTGCGGAGATGGCCAATGATCCAACCCTTCCAATGAAGGAAATCTCCTCCGGTTCTGCTGCGCCTTCCTGATTCAGACTGGCATCATCGCTCATCAAATTGGGTTTTCACTTCGGTGGCCTGAAGCATCCGATCGTGCTCCGCCTCGTGAATGCCTTCTTCCACAAGCCGGGCACTGTCACTGCGTCCATCTTCATCCTCATCCTCACTGGAGGTTTCGGGCGCCTGGGTACCGGTTGAGCCATGGACCGGATCCCACCGATCGGATTCAGGTGCCGACTCAAGAATCGCTTCTTTGGGATCCATCTCCGATCCACCGGTCAGCTCACGCCTGGCCTGCTCCCAATCCATAATCGATACGGTTTGGGCAGAGCCACCGTTAATGATCGCCAACTCGACGGCCCGTTGCCTTACCATCTCTTCGCTCACGGTACCGATCCCGATGGAATGTTCCATCAGGATACCTTTTTTTAAGGGATTATTCATCGTGCGTTGTGCCGGCAGCGGCTTGCAACAAGGAAGCCGAGGAGGGCTCCCGCGCCTGCTGCAATAGCGAGGACCTGATAATTGTTTTCGTGAAGGACCTTTTTGACGGCATGAACTCCATGGTAAACATTTCGTTGGATATCCCGGCAGATTTCCTGTCCTTCTTCCAATCCGGCCTCAAGTTGATGTCTGGCTTGGTTGAGTGTTTCTTCGGCTAGTGAGGTCGTTGCAGCCCTCAGATTACCAGCCTCTTCAACCGGTCGTGTTGTTTCGTGATTTGAGTCATGGAGATGTGTTTTCATATTCGATAAAGTGGGGTTGGTGACTTCTTTCCCAGCTGATCCGCCAGAGCGCATCACCTTCTTTATTCAAGCTAGTCCAAGGCGGCGCTAGTACCATGGGGTGTTCCCCTACCGACTCGCACTCCCATTTCGTTCCACATCACCAACTTCCCACCAAACAACTCAACCGATTTTGATAGTGAGCGTGCGATCCACCTCAATACCCGCCATTCCGACTCCATCCGGCATCTCCACCATAACCCCTGTTGCCACCGTAGCCGCCCCCGCGCGCCCCGTTGGCCCTGTAGTAGTGACCGTTATAAAATGAGTATCCTTTGCGATATCCCCAGTAATTGCCTCCATACCAATAGCCGTAACCATGGCTGGGAACATAAAGTGGCGGGATGAACACGGATGGATTTCCATAGGCGTAGTTGGGTGGCGCCCCAGGAACAATGCAACTCGTCAGAGTGAGCATCACGGCACTTGCCGCCAGTAAGAAAGAGGTGGCAATGGGAATTTTCATTGTTTTGGCAGGTGCGCGGTTCTTTAGAGCAACTGGAGAGATTGAAGCAGATCATTCGTGATGCGCCCGTTTACGTAGAGGTTGTTATCACGCTGAAAATTTGCGATCGCATTCCGGCTTCCGGGACCGAGATCACCATCAATGGGACCGTTGTAATACCCCAACTGGTTCAAGCGGGACTGAACACTGCTCGCCATGGATGATCCGTTGTACCCGCCATTGGAGTAGCCGACATTCCCATTGGAATAGAAAGGATTAAACAAACCGTCGATGATCAGCCATCCCCCTTGGTACCAACGATAGTTGTGGTTGTTCCAGGAGTGCTGGCCGTCGTGGCTCCAGTCACTATGAGTGTTGGCTTGAGTCCAAAGACCTCCGTAATTGTTGTTTCCATTATACTGGGCATTTGGCGTGACTTGATACTGCCGAGCTCCACCGCTGTTATTGACAGATTGCGCCCGGGACGCCCCCCCTCCCGACAGCTGGCGAGGAGATCGAACTGCCCCATTGACTCCCTGCTGGCTTGAGACTACCTGAGACGAATTCACGCGATTTCTGTGGTTCTGCTTCTCAGAAACTCCAGACTGCGAATTCTGCGAAACGTTATTCGCTGCAGTGACACTTTTGGAACGCACATTCTGACTCGCAACGTGACTTACTTGACCTTGCTGAAAGCTCGCGGGGTTTCCATGTTTGGAATTTTGAGCATTCCCGCGGGGTGCTGCATTAACTTGTTGGGAGATGGCCCGTGGTGCTGCCTGTTGTCGTACCACCTGTCGTTGGACCTGCTGACGTTGCGGTGCAGGTGCGTGCGGCGCGGCGGCGGCTGACTGTTTGTTCCCTCCCTTCTTATCGTCCTGTTTTTGTTCCTCGGCAATAAGCGACGATGACAACATCATCGCCAGAGAGGCAGTGAGCACTAAAGCTGCAGGGATATGTTTTATATTCATTTGATATTCTTTTGAGGAACAATCGTTCTGATGATCTCCTTCAACAATAAGGTGAAACCCTACTTGTTGATTCGCCGCAGCGTTTCCCTGGACGTCAGTCTGTCGTGGGCTGAACGCTGGACTCAATCACTCCCGACTCAATCGCATACCTGGTCAGCCCTGCGGTGTCGTGCAGACCCAGCTTATCCATCAGGGCCTGACGGTGCTTTTCAACGGTCTTGATGCTGATTCCAAGCTCCGAGGCTGTTTGCTTGTTAGCCATCCCCTCGGCGATGAGTTGTAAAACCTCACTCTCTCGCGAGGTAAGTTTTTTGCTCTGATTTTTTCCCGACGAAACCCCTCCGATCCCCTTTTCATATTCAGCAAGATGCTTGGAGAAGGAGGGACTGAAAAACGTCTTGCCCTGCGCAACGGCTCGAATCGCTTTGGCCAACATGCTTGCCGAAGTTTGCTTGATCAGGAATCCTGCCACTCCAAGATCGATTGCTTTTTCGAGATAGGCGATATCGCTATGAGCCGAAAGGATCAGTATGCGACTGCTTGGATTCGCCTGGAGAATTTGACGGGCCGTTTCAAGGCCGTTCAGATGGGGCATCGCAATATCAATGAGCAGGACTTCCGGTTTGTGCTCCTTGGCCATGACCACGGCCTGACGGCCATTCTCCGCCTCGCAAACAATCTTAATGTCGGCTTCCGACTCAAGCAGGACACGCAATCCCTGACGGACGATTTGGTGATCTTCAGCGAGTAGAATCGTGATGATTTTCATTTCAGTGCAAAAGGGCTGGAAATTTTTTGGCCGCCGGGAGTTTGATGCGTCCCATCGGACTGGGAATCTCCGCAAAAATGCTTGTCCCTCGGCTCGGGGAGGAGGTGATGCTAAAACTTCCCCCCAACATCTCGACGCGTTCCCTCATCCCGATGAGCCCAAGGTGTTCGTTCATTTTTGTCGCGAGGACACTCTCCACATTAAAGGATTTTCCATTGTCGTGAATCTCCAGACAAACGTATTTGGTAAGTTTGCGTATCGTGATCGTCACCAAGGTGGCTTTGGAATGCTGAGCCACATTGGCAAGGGCGGCCTGGGCAACCCGATAGAGAACGGTCCTCTTGATAATGTTGAGTTGTTCGATCTCAGGAAAGGCCTTCAAATGAATCTGGATTCCCGTCCGCTTGGTAAAATCATTCAGGTAGGTTTTGAGCGCCGGGATGATGCCTAGATCATCCAACGCGGGGGGACGAAGGTTAGTGGCAAACCGATGAATGATCTTTACTGATCGCTGCACCAGTCGTTGCGCATGGCTGATCTTTTTGGAGAGCCCCTTGGTATTGGCGGCAGCCTCGATTTTCAAATCTGCCAGATAGAGATTGATGCTCGCCAGGATCTGGGTGATTTCATCGTGCAGTTCACGGCTGATTTTTTTCCGTTGCTCCTCCTGCTCCAAGATGAGCTGATGGGAGAGATACCGTAACTGCTCTTGCATCTTCCGTGATTTCAGTAACAACTCCTTCTGGTGCTGTTCGCTTTTTTTAAGTGCTGTCTCGGCTTTTTTCCGCTGAATGATTTCCAACCTCAACAACCGATTGGATTCGAGCAGTTTTTGGGCGTGGATACGGAGGACATCGCTCTCCTTCCGGCCATTCACGCCTCCCTGCGGAATAGAGGCCGGTGTCTTCTTCACTGGCTGCTTCACTTTGCTGATTTTTCCAACCATGGCGTCTCGTTTTATAATCAATAATACCTTCTCCCTCTTTCACATCATTGTCCATGGGGTAGAACCCTACCATTGCTCCTAGGGCACCCCGCCCACACGCTTTGAAATACTAGAGCATGCCCTATCCTTGGAACTCTTGGGCACTAGGGATTTCACCCCATTTCCATATCTCCCGCCAGGAGGCAATTTGTATCCATGACAAAAGCCTTCATTACATCAAGTTTCCCGATTCGGTTAGTGCCGGCTACCGGATGCGCAGGCGTGGTTCAAGTTGATGAACCGACCTCGGATGGCGCTGCTCCTCAAGAAGCAGAATCAACACCAAGTAACCCCCATTTGGAAAATTCCCGCACCGAAACAGCACCCAGCCTCGATTCGTGAGAACTGCCTACGGCAACCCTTGAACGAGAGGGATAGCCGATTGACAGAGGGGCTTTCCCTCGGGGTTGTTCCAAGGTGACTGCTCGGGCAGATCATGCAGGAACCAGCTCTGGTTTCCTTGGTGGCACTTGGTTTGGTGATGGAAGAATCTCGTCAAACTGGAAGACTGCTTCCTGCTCTGTTTCCTCGGTATCCAAAGGCACGAAGCGTTCCGCCTTAAATCCCCTTTCGATCCCCAACTTGTTGCAGGGATTGCGCAGTTCGGTCAAATAGACCGCCATCTCTCCGGGTTGGGCGTTGAAGTCACACCCCGGCACCAAATCGCGGATATGGTAGGTATTCCCTTTCTTGGGAAGCTGGTTGTAAAGAGCCTGGATCCCCAGCGGGAACGAATCGTCAACGCAAACAACAGCTTGGCCAGGAAGGAACATGGGAATTTATTGTGGGAGCTCTGGAGCAGCTAAAATGTTCTATCAGATCAGGTGTTTAAACCCAACTCGTGAACCAAGATTTATACGATACCAGCGGGACAACTTCATTTAAAAGACATCCCAAAACATGGATGGAAACGGAGAGGAAAATTATGATTTGCCGCTACGCCTTTGGATTTCTGGTAGATCAATTCCTGTAATCACCGGATGATAAGGAGATGTGGCTAGAGAGGGAATCGAACCCCCGACACGAGGATTTTCAGTCCTCTGCTCTACCGACTGAGCTATCTAGCCGTTAAAAACCGAAAAGTTACGATCTCCGATTCCGGGCAGATGGGCAAGTCTCTTTCTCATTTTGTCCGTAACTGGACCTGATCAAGGGCAGAGATCCGACTCTTTCCAGATCCCCAGTTCAGAGAATCTTTTAGGGCTTGGGTGATAAATTTTTTGGCCCCTTCAACCGCATCGGGAAGATCGAGTCCTTTCGCCAACCCCGCAGCGATCGCAGCCGAATAGGTGCATCCCGTTCCGTGAGAGGCACCACGGGCGAGTCCTTTGCTAAACGGGGCACTGTATTCCCGCTCTTCCCAATCCTGCATCAACAGAAGATCGGTAGCGGTGCGACCCTGCAGATGTCCTCCTTTGAGCAAGACTGCAGTTCCCGTCTCCGCCGTGAGTCGCTTGCCCGCAGCACGCATTGCAGCAATCGATGCCGGCTTGGAATTGGTCAGGATTCCAAGCTCATCGAGATTCGGCGTGATCAGTGTCGCCAGAGGAAAAAGATACTTCCGATAGGCAGCAATGGCCCCCGTCTTGAGCAAGGGATCGCCACTGGAAGCCACCATGACGGGATCAACAACCAAGGCAGGACGCTTTTTTAAGGCCGCCAGGACATCAGCCACCACCCGAATAATCGGTTTGGTAAAAAGCATCCCGGTTTTGATCGCGGCGATCGGATAGTTCGCAAACAGCACTTCCAACTGATCCCTCACGATCCCCGGATGCACAGTCTGAATGGAGCGTACCTCTCCGGGGGCCTCGGCGACGATGCAGGTGATGGCGGTCAACCCGTGACAACCGAGCGCGCTGAATGTCTTCAGATCGGCCTGAGCCCCCGCTCCACAGGAAGAATCCGATCCGGCAATAGTGAGGACGATGGGCTTATGGGGCATGGAAACAGAATGATGAAACTTGAAAGCTGAAAGTATCGAAAACAATTCGGAAGTCAGTATTCAGTGATCACCGCATCACAATTGCGATCATCTCATCATATTCTGAACTCTGCCCATCACTCAGGTTTCAAGTTTCAGCTCTCATCCCTCGCTGTCCCTACCGGCTGTCCCGCCGGGCAAGGGCGAGATAGATGAGGTTGCCCAACGCCGCCACAAAAGCGGCGACATAGGTCAGGGCAGCAGCATTTAGGACGGAGTTCACTCCGATTTGCTCATCGCCGGGTCTGATAATTCCCAACTGCCGAAGGATGACTTTCGCCCGGGCCGAGGCATCAAACTCCACGGGGAGCGTGATAAGTTGAAAAGCCATCAGCACGGCATAACAGGCAATACCGAGCGTGAGCAGTCCGGTCATGTGAAAGAAAAATCCGCCAATAATCACAAAAGGAAGGATCTGCGAGGCAAACTGCGTGGCGGGAACAATCTGCATCCGTAGATTCAGAGGGCCGTAGTTTTTCTGATGCTGCAGCGCATGACCGCATTCGTGCGCGGCGATACCGACTGCCGCAATCGATTCCCCCTGATAGACATCCGTGGAGAGACAGAGCCTCTTGTGGCTTGGGTCGTAATGATCACCGAGCATACCGTCAATCGGAACGACCTCCACATCATCGATCCCGGCATCGGCGAGGATCCTCCTGGCCGCTTCTGCACCCGTGATCCCGGAGGCGGCTGAGATTTCCTTATATTTGTTGAAAGCCGTGGAAACTTGGAACTGTGCCCAAAGACCGAACAGGAGCGGCACACCGATGAGCAGAAGATACATTTCAAAGGTCATGTTCAAAAAGACACCCACGCCGGGAAAAAGTTCAAATTTTACAGATCCGAATTTTATAACTCCAAAGGTTTCGGAGCCCGGCTCAGGAGTTTGTGCCCCTTTGCCGTGATCAGGGCGACATCTTCGTGGCGCACGCCACCGAGTCCCGGGATGTAAATCCCCGGTTCAATGGTGAAGACCTGCCCGGCCTTTAGCTTGCCTGCGCCGAAGCGGGGTGACTCATGGAGATCTAGACCGAGACCATGTCCGGTGCCATGGAAGAAACCGCTCCATCGATCCTTTACCCTTTCGGTTGGATAGCCGTTGTCCGTGAAGAATTGCTTTACCTCCTCATGAATGGCTCCCCCCTCCGCTCCAGAGTGGAGTGATCCGATAGCCAGTTTCTGCCCAAGCAGACAAATCTCCCAAAGCCGGGATTGCGCCTCCGTGGCCGTGCCTCGCACCACGGTTCGTGTCAGATCCCCGTAGTAGCCGCTCTTGGCAGCCCGAGGAAAGAGATCGAGAATGATGAGTTGGTGCGCCTTCAGCGGCCCATGCCCCCGTTCGTGCGGATCACAGGCCTGTGGGCCGCAGGCCACGATGGAGTTGCCCGCAGGAATACCCCCCGCTCGTAAAATCGCTGTTTCGATTTCAGTGCGCAAGCGTTCCGCACTCAGGGTCGAGCCACCCCACTTGAGAACTCCACGCATCCCGATTTCGGCAGCCTTCAAAACTTCAAAGGCGCGTGCCATCCCGGTTTCGGTGATCCGCGTTGCCTCCGTCAGCAGCTTAATCTCCTCGGGAGTCTTGATCTCCCTCTCCGGCCGGAACATTCCGGAAACCGGCGTGACACTGATCCCGTGACTCTCAAGTTCCCGGGCTAATCCCAATGGGAAATCCGCCGGCACCAGAGGGCGGGTGCCTCCACGGGCTTTCAGAAAGGCGGCGATAACCTCGATGGAGGAAGGTCGTGCCTTTGTTTTTTTGGTCATGCTTGTCTCCAGTTCACTTGAGGAGACCACTTCGTCAACGCGGGCCTCGCGACGGCCGCGATCCAGTTCCAGATCATTAAGGAGGATGCTGCGCCGCCCTGCGCTCTCGAGATAGACAAACGGATCGGGCGCACGGAAACCCGTGGCGTGCAGCATATCTGCCCCCAGTTCACTCTCGGAGATGATCAGTTGGGCGGGCGATTTCGAGGAGCGTTTGAGAGAGCGGATGGGCATTTCTCATCGTTGACGCTTCCTCCCCTTTCGGACAATCAGAAAGGGAGGGGAAAACAGCCTGTCTTTTTGGCAAAAAAGATCTTGCCCTCTTCAGATTACTACCTATGATCAGCCCTCCTTATGGCAAAAACTTCATGGCTTGAACGAGACAAACGCAAACGCGCTACCGTAGCGAAGTGGGCGGAACTCCGTGCCGAGCTCAAGGCAAAAAAAGATTACATCGGACTCAGTCAGCTGCCCCGCAATGCAAGCCCTGTTCGTCTCACGAACCGCTGCTTGGTATCAGGTCGTCGCCGCGCTTTCCTCCGCCGCTTCAAACTTTCCCGTATCACCTTCCGCGAACTGGCAACCAACGGGCTCATCCCGGGTGTCACCAAGTCCAGCTGGTAGAGCGTGATCTCTCGTGTCCCCCTCTTTTTCATTGAAATCGAGGGGTGGACTAACGAGAATTCGCCAGTTTTTATGACAGGAATGAACCTCATGATTTTTTCATCAAGGGGTGTTTCTGCCTCTGCGGCACGCACATTGCTGCCGCTTGCTTCTTTTTCCGCCCCCTCCTTCACCGGCAACTGCTGCCTCGCTAACTAAGCGCTCCCATGCCATTTGTCGCTGCCATTTTGGCCGTGGCGGCAGGGGAAGTGACTTACCTGCCTGCCGATCACTGGGAATCCGGAGAGATTATCTTCCTTCGGTTGCTGGCTCTGTTTGCTCTGGTACTGCTGAACGGATTCTTCGTCGCCTCCGAGCTTGCGATCGTGAAGATCCGAGGCAGCCAGTTGGATACGCTCATTGAACAGGGAGATTCCCGTGCGCTGGTGACCAAACATATCACCGATCATCTGGAATCGTACATTTCAGCAACTCAGCTGGGCATTACCCTCGCCAGCCTCGGCCTCGGCTGGCTGGGTGAGCCCTTCCTTGCCCACATGATCGAGCCTGCTTTCGCTCTGATCGCGATCCATTCTTCGGTGATCATCACCACGGTTTCTTTCGTCATCGCCTTTTCTCTGATTACTTTCCTGCACATCGTGCTGGGAGAGCTCGCCCCCAAGTCGCTGGCCATTCGAAAACCGGTAGCCCTGGCCCTCTGGCTCAGCCCTCCCTTGGGACTCTTTTACATCGTCTTCCGTCCGATCATCAGGCTCTTGAACTTCTCGGCGAACCTGCTGCTCCGTTATGTGTTGCGCGTTGAACCGCTCAACGAATCGGAACAAGCCCTCACCAACGAGGAACTGCGGGTCATTCTCACCGAGAGTCGTGAGGCCGAAGAGGTTTCTCCCCTTGGTCAACAGCTGGCTGTCAATGCGCTCGACCTTCGGAACCGCGTAGTGCGCGACATCATGACTCCTCGCAGCGAAGTGATCTTTCTCGATTACGAGGAGCCATTTGACGGGGAACTCCACAAGGCCATCGACTCACGCCACACCCGTTTCCCGCTTTGCAACGGCGCCCTTGATGAGTCGGTCGGACTCGTCCACATCAAGGATTTGCTTCAGATCATCCATTCCGGGAACAAAAATCTTCTGAGCGTCCAGCGACCGATTCATCATGTTTCAGAAATGATGCCCCTGGAGAAGCTGCTCAATTACTTCCTGAGCAAACATGCCCATCTGGCCATTGCGGTTGATGAATATGGCGGGGCTGTCGGCATCGTCACTCTGGACAATGTGCTGGAAGAGTTGGTCGGCTCGATCCACGACGAATTTGACACCCACGAGGAGGAGATCACCAAGATCCGCGATGGTGAGTTCAATGCAGAAGGGACGCTTGCCCTTCATGATCTGGCTGAGGAAACCGGTTTGAAATTTGAAGAGACAGAGGTCAGCACTATCGGTGGCTATATCACGCAACTGCTCGGCCACCTGCCCGTGCGCGGCGAACGCGTTGAGATCGGGGAGTACGTGGCCACGGTTGCTGAAACCGATGGCCGCCGCATTCTGCTCGTTAACTTCAAGAAGCCAGTCCACCCGGTCGGGAAGGACTAGCTCGCCGGTGGCAAGTAGGTTTTAGGTGTTTAGACTGAAGACTGTTAGGTCGGAATCGGAAGGTAGAAGCTGGCGATAGCAATCTCACTCTGAAATCTGGATCACCGATCCAGCGGATGCCGGATCTTCAATCCTGGAAATCTGGCAAAATCACGATCCATCGTGACCCACTCGCAGCCGGTCTCCAATGCGAGTGCCGCATGGTAGGCGTCAGGGATCAAATTGCCTCGCACCTCCCCCTTCCGGCAAAGAGAAGTGAACAGCGCCCAATGCTTCTCGCCAGGAGCCAAAATCCGCACTCCCTCAAGTCCTCTGAACGATTCCACGAAATCAAGCGCTACCGCCAAGGGCGTCGGCTTCTTGAATACCTTCGGATGGGTGATAACACGCAAACAGCCGCTCAGAACCAACTCGGAAACCGCAACTCCTTCCGGCTCCTCAAGGGAGGAAAGCAGCCACTCTCTGATCTCACTGTGCTCCTCGCTCTCCTCCCGATGAGCATGAATCAGAATGTTGACATCGAGTAGCTTCATCTCTCCGACTCCATCACATTCAGCAATGATGCCGAGGAATGCAGATCGATCCCTTCGCGCAAGCCTGTACCTCGAAAAGTAACAAGGGTTGGT
Organism: Spartobacteria bacterium UBA6821; assembly: GCA_002452515.1. Lineage (GTDB taxonomy): Bacteria > Verrucomicrobiota > Verrucomicrobiia > Chthoniobacterales > UBA6821 > UBA6821. The sequence goes on from DKEN01000039.1 coordinate 22,084, forward strand.
CGCCTCCCTTTCACGGAGGACTTCGGGCGTGTCGCCAGAGTCATCCGCAAGGCCTCTTCGATGACCTCTCCCAAGGTCAGCTGCCTCTCACGGGATGCTTTTTTTGCCAACTCCAGCAAAGGGTCGGAAATGGAAACTGTCGTTCTCATGCATCAAAGCATCACTATAAAACATCACGATGTCAATTTCTTGCCTGTTTTACCTGCTTACCACTTCAAAGCCGGTTCCTTGCGGTCATTGGTATCGTAGGGTGGGACATGACGGGCAAGCTTGAGTCTCCACCAGATCAGTAGCAGGCCAACAGTAATCCAGCACATGCTTTCGGTAATAATTCGGTCAAACTCTGTCCCGTGGGGTGGTGCTCCACAAACTCCCGATGCCAAACCAACCACGAGGCATAGCCGGCAAGGAGCGGGTAGATTCATCCCATGATGCCGAAGAAGACTAGTAAGAAACCACCAGGCATTGATTTGGTGGGTTTGCTGTAGAACATCATCCTTTTCTGGTCAGCAACCAGTAGATCAGTGGAGTCAGTGCAGCCACAACCATTGTGATTATGAAAAATACCCTACTGCCCCGGGAATGACGAATCGGCATATTCGGAATCACGCGAAAGGAAACACCCCATGTGTCATCACCAAAGAGAGCCGCAATCGATCCAAGAACGGAGGCTCCAGCTATTGCACAAACAATCATGAAGTGGCTCACTCCGCCACGTCCGAAACCATAGCGAAGTGACTCATAAAAAATGACCCCTCCACCGATCAGTGCACCAAAGAGGAACTGGAGAATGATCGCCATCCAATCAGCTTCTTCATCCTTTGAATCCAACTCAGTCGTCATAGGCTGCTCGCAGAAGTACCCTTATTCGTCCTCAACATAATCCTGATAAGGCAGATCCATACTTCCATGCAGCACACGGAGAACCTGTATCATCTCTTTCTCAATCCGGTAAAAGATTAGGTGATTTCTACAGAGGAGAGAGCGGATCTCCGGAAAAATCTCCGGGCGGGAACGACCTAATTCTGGGTGAGGGATAAGCTCCATCGCCCTCTCCCTAACTTGATCAAGGTAGCGATCGGCTGCCAGTTCATCATGAACCGCGATGTACTCCCAGAGAGCGAGCAAATCCTCCCTCGCCGCGGCGGTCAGACTGAGCTTCATCCCTTGCGACGTAAGCGTCCAGTCACCTTAAGTTCCTGATGGAGGGATTCGCTCCAGTCATGCAATTCCCCCACCTCGGAAGATTGGATTCCAACCGAGATCGCCTCACGAAGGTTGAGCAACTTTGCACCCTGACGAGTCTCCCTCTCATACAGAGAACGGATTGCCTCACGCACAACCTCACTGGCCGATGTGTAGAGCCCGGATCCCACCTTGCGCTGAATCCACTCTTCCATCTCGGTGGTTATTGAAACATTCATGACTTTATTTTCCAGCACGGCCAAAGATTGTCAACCTTTGGCGTTTTCAGGTCTTAGCTGACGAATTCGAGTTTATCGAGCCGCGGCACCAACCCCTGATCTGCCGCACGTCCCAGGAATTCCCGGATCGCAGCGCGACCGCTCTCGCCGTAATCAAGCGTGTAGTCGTTCACATACATTCCGATGAATTCGTCAGCCAGTGGCACTTCCATGCCCCGTGCGTGAGCCATGCTGTGGTCAACGGCGGCTTTCCGATGTGCAAGGCCATAAGCAATGCTCTCTTTCATGATCGTATTGATCTCGGTGCGCTGCTCGGGGCTGAAATCCTTACGGATCACATTTCCGCCCAGAGGGAGAGGCAATCCCGTCTCTCCCTTGAACCATTCGCCCATGTCGGCCACCTTCTCAAAACCTTCGTTCGCATAGGTAAGCTGTCCCTCATGGATAATGAGTCCGACATCGACACTCCCGGAACGGACTGCATCAAAGATCTCATCAAAAGGAACCACGGCATGGTTGAACTCCTTCCCCAGGAAAAGCTGGGCGCTCAAAAAGGCACTCGTCATGAGGCCAGGAACCGCAATCTTCTTTGTTCGAAGCCAGGCCTTCTTCTCCTCAAGCGTAGCGTCGGCAGCGGGCCCCTGACCTTTCAACACCACAAACATCGGCCCGTAACCATCCCCCATGCTGGCTCCGCAGGGAAGCAAGGCATACTGATCGAGCAGATGCGCGTAAGCGTGGATCGAAACAGCCGAGAGATGAAGTTCTCCGCGCAAGGCCCGCTCGTTGAGTGTCTGGATATCCTGAAGACTGTGCTCAAAGCGATACCCCATGAGGTCGATTTTTTCGGCGGCCATAGCGTAGAACATGAAGGCGTCATCGGGATCGGGTGAGTGGCCGAGCAGCAGTGTGGTATCGGGAGCGTGGGACATAAAAGGGGAAGAATGAAACTTGAAACCTGAAACTTGAAGGTTATTTAACGATCCTGCGGTTTTTCTTGGGCAAGCTTACGCAAAAGCGCCGGCCCTTGGTAGATGAACGCGGTGTAGACCTGCAGAAGATCGGCACCGGCAGTAAAACGCTCGCCAGCCGACTCCGCATCACTCACCCCACCACAAGCGATGACAGGTAGGGCTGTCTGCCTCCGGATGATCTCCAGCGCGCTCAGTGAACGAGCACGCAACGGAGCGCCACTAAGCCCTCCGGTCTGATCCAACTTTGGAGGAATGCAGGAATGATCGAGAGTCGTGTTGGTGGCGATCAGGCCGGTCAACTGCTCGGCCTCCGCAAGCTGGACGATGGCAACCAAATCCTCCTCCGCGAGATCGGGTGCTACTTTGACGAAGAGAGGCCTCCGAGGCGTTCCCTCCCAGTCACGCAGCGTGCGGATGATGCGCCCCAAGGCTTCCGTGGATTGAAGGTCGCGAAGTCCGGGTGTATTCGGAGAACTGACATTGATCACAAAATAATCACCGAGCCCGTGCAGACGCTTGAAGGAGGCAAGGTAGTCGCCAGCAGCCTCCGCCGCTGGAATTACCTTGGACTTACCGATGTTCAGACCGACTGGGATGCGCGGCCAGCGGCCCGAAGTATGCAGTCCCTCCAATCGGGTGGCGACAGCCTCGACACCTTCATTGTTAAAACCAAGGCGATTGATGAGTGCCTGCTTGTCGGGATAGCGGAAAAGGCGCGGTTTGGGGTTGCCCGGCTGAGCAAGCGCTGTGATCGTGCCGACCTCGATGAAGCCGAAACCGAGGGCCTCCCAGGCCTGAAGCGCCACCCCGTTCTTATCCATCCCGGCAGCCAGTCCTACCGGATTGGGAAATTCGATCCCAGCCACGTTACGTGGCGCATGCGTCACAGTCGTTCCGGCCATCAGACGGATCAGCGAGGGCATCCTTGATCCTGCCTCCAAGGCACTCATGACCAGTTCGTGAGCCTCTTCTGCATCAAGAGAAAAGAAAAGTGGGCGAAGCAGTCGCGTATAAACGTCCATCGGGGATAGATTAATATGGAACTCAGGGACTCAGGAAGAAGAGAGAGTGGAACCCTTAAAAAAAGCCTATCTACCATCTCCTAGCTTCCAACTTCCAGTTCCCGCCTTCATTTCCCAATACAGAAGCTGCTGAAGATTTTTCCGAGTATTTCCTCCGTTCCCGCCTCACCGACCACTTCACCCACCGCAGAGAGCGAAGCCCTCAATTCAACCGCAATGAGTTCGGGAGATTCACCGGCATCAAGCATCGNNGTCACTTTACTCAGGATGGCGGATACCAGTGCCTCCAATCCCTCGCCGCTACGGCAGGAAATCAGCTGTCCGGCAGGCAGGGAAGCGCGATCCGAAACAAGATCAACTTTATTGAATACCAGCAGTTCATCCTCAAAAAGAGGTGTGATTCCGTCCTGGAGTGCCGAGGCATCCACAAGATGAAGCCTCAGATCGGCTTGCTCCGCGGCATGACGGGCGCGGGTCACCCCCTCGCGTTCAACGGCATCGGCAGTTTCACGCAACCCCGCCGTATCGATCACGCGAAAGGGATAGCCGCCTAAATTTGCCATCTCCTCGATCGTATCGCGGGTGGTGCCCGGCGTGGCACTCACGATGGCCCGCTCCGTCCCAAGCAGACAGTTGAGCAAGCTCGACTTTCCCGCATTGGGAGCGCCGCAAAGCGCGAGCGAAATTCCCTCGCGAAGCAAACGGCCTTCGTTGGCAGTCGCCAGAAGCTGCTCCAGATGTCCCGCAATTTTCTCCATTCTCGCCCGTAGAAGTGCCCCGCTGTCAGGATCAATCCCCTCTTCGGGAAAATCAATGAAGGCTTCCAGATGAGCAACCGCATCAAGTAGTTCGGCGCGGAGTGCATTAATCTCCTCCCCCAGTCGCCCTTCAAGCTGTCCTGCGGCGGCCTTCGCCGCCCGTGGCGTGTTGGCGCTGATAAGATCCATCACCGCCTCGGCCTGCGTCAGATCGAGTTTTCCGTTGAGAAAGGCCCGCTCGGTGAATTCCCCCGGTCTCGCCATCCGTGCTCCGGCGGCTAGGGCTGAGGCAAGAACGCGCGAAGCGACAAGCGATCCTCCGTGACCGCTGATTTCCACGAGATCCTCACCGGTATAACTGCGTGGATTACGAAAGAGCGTGAGCAGCACCTCATCGATTACCTCACCTTCCGGAGAAACAATCCGGCCAAAGACCACCCTGCGCTCTTCCAGGTGCGAGGCGGCTTTTGTGCCCCGGAAGATCTGATCGGCCACGGCAAAGGCCGTGACCCCGCTGATACGGATCACGGCAAGAGCTCCCTCACCGGGAGGTGTGGCCAGTGCCGCGATGGTTTCTCCGCCAGTCATGGCCAGCGTGCCAACACGAGATGGCCGGGTTTGGTGTAAAAGAATCCGAGTTTCAGATCAGGGAAGAGTACATGGGCAAAGGGAGCACTCTCTCCGCTGGCCCCGGGAAGCAGTGGCTGAAGCACCTCACTGATCACACCATCCGGTGATACTTTCAGCAATCGTCCCTGCTCATCGACAAACCACATCCGCTTCCCGTCTGGATCGTCATCCAGTCGTTCAGCAGCCAGCCAGCCGATGGCTTTACCTTTTGCATCAATTATCCAGGAACGAAAGTGCTCATCTGCGCGGTTGAGGCGTGTCGGATACTTGTCGTCGCCGATCCAGATATTTGATGAAAAGGGAAAGAAGCCAAAGTTGCCCCCACCACCATTGGGAAATGTATGACGCCATGACTCACCCGGTCCACTCACAGAATAGGTAGGCAATCCCACCCACATTCCATGAGCTGCGGACTCAACCTCAATAGATGATTTTTGATCAGACGACTCGGCCTTAGAATCAAGATAAAATCCCCTAGAACCTAGGTCGCGGGACTCCACATAATCTGTGGCTGATTTGATTTTTTCTACAAAAGCCCAGGAAGCGGGTGGTTTGAGGTGGCATCTCCTGAACCAATGATCAATCTGTTGTCTCCATCCCCATGGAGAAATCCTCAAATCTTGTCCACCTGCTACACTCACCACCCATCGTTGTCCGCTAAGGTCTGCCCTAGCCCATCCGGCAATGGAACCAATTGGGAAAGAATTCACGAGCGTGCCCTTTCCCGAAAAAAGATAGAGGCGGTCATCGCCCTCCCAAAGATCCGTCGTAATCCACTCTCCACTTGGCAAAAATGCCCCATGCCATTCGCGGCCCGTCCCGTCACGACGTGGCACATTGGCCTCGTTTACCACAGTTCCATGCTCATTGAAGAGCCAGCCCTCTGTCGGGGTCCAGAGTTCGAAATTGCGCGGGCCGACTCGGCGAATCACCACATCGGGTTTTTCATCCGAGCTGGAAGTTGGGAAATCCCACTCTTTGAGGATGGTGAGCGGGAGGGGAACGGCATTCGTCGGAAGAGAAATTTCTGCCTGGGCAACAGGTTTTCCTGCAAGGATCTCCTCCGCCAACTCAGGCTGCTCCAGATAGGCTGCATAATGAATCACTTGATGTCCCAACTCTGCTCGCTTCGCAGGATCTGTTTCCTTGCGCCAAGCAGCCATGGCACTCTCTTCTCCATAGCGATTCACTAATTCAAAGAGCTGATCCCGTAATTTTTCACGGGCCCGAGCATCTGACTCCTTCTGACAAGAATCGTAAATCGCTTTCATTTCCCCTCGTTTGCTAGGATCAGCCTGTTGCTGCGATTCTGCATACAGCTCATTCATATCATCATTCAGCCATGGCTGATGATCAGCCCGCGCGAAGCACGCAAAACCTAGAAAAATGAACAGCGCCCGCTTCACGCCTTGACCGCCATTTTCCCTTCGGCTGCCAGCACCTTGAGTTCCTCGATGCAGCGACGGTTCTGCTCCATGGTGCCGACTGAGATCCGTACCCATTCAGGGAGTCCGTAGCTTCCCATGGCCCGCAGGATGATTCCTTTACGAAGCATCGCTTCGAAGATCGCTTTTCCATCCCCAACCTTCACGAGGACGAAGTTGGCCACACTCGGCACATACTCCAGACCGATGGTCGTAAATTCCCGCTCCAGGTAGGCACGCCCTTCATGGGTCAACTCACGTGTCCTGTCCATGTGCTCCTGATCCAGAAGTCCGGCGAGAGCTCCTGCTTGAGCGATCCCATTGGCGTTGAAAGGCTGACGGGTGCGCTGCAGGACTGCGGCCAACTCGGGCGTCGTGATGCCGTAACCGATGCGCAAATTGGCCAGTCCCATGATCTTTGAAAATGTCCGCATCACCACGACATTCCTTCCAGCATGGACATAAGGAAGTACGTCGGGCGCGGCATCCAGAAATTCATGATAGGCCTCGTCAAAGACCACCAGGACATGATCAGGCACCTTCGCCATGAAGCGGTCGATTGCTTCCTGTCCCACCATTGTCCCGGTCGGATTATTCGGGTTAGCGATGAAAACTGTCCGCGTTTTGGGCGTGATTGCCGCCAGCATCGCGTCGAGATCAGCCGTGAAATCAGGGTCCGGCACCTCAATGGTCGAGGCCCCGAAAAGCTGGGCCATCAGGTGATAGACGGCAAAGGAATGACGAGCCACCACCACCTCGTCACCCGGACGGAAGAAGGCATGGCCGATGAACTCGATGATCTCGTTGGAACCATTCCCGAGCACGATGTTTTCACGGGCGACTCCGAGGCGCTCCGCGATGGCTCCCCGAAGTTCATAACCTCCTCCATCGGGGTAAAAATGAGCGCGCTCCAGCGTGCGTCGCATAGCGTCCAATGCCTTTGGCGAAGGGCCGAGAGGATTTTCGTTGGAGGCCAGCTTGATGATCTCCTCCTCGCGGAGGCCAAGGTCACGGGCCAGTTCCTCAACGGGCTTGCCGGGCTCATAAACGGTCAGTTTCAGGATATGCTCATGGGCGCTTTTCCACATCCGGGGAGTCTAAGCATAGAAAAACTCTCCGTCCAGAAGCGAGCGGTTCACCCGGGAGGTTTCACAATGCAGCCTGCTGAGCCGGAGTAGCATCGGGCTTGGCTTTATTTGGATCGGAGGATTCATCATCGTCCGATCCATCGCCCCCTCCATAGCCCAGCACCTCTACACTGATGATGGAGGCCGCAGGCTCTGTGGTCTGGGCAGACGAATTATTGGCAGCCGTTTGGGCCGCAGAGTTATTCGCCGCACCGGCAGACGCGGCAGCAGAGGCACTACCGAGATTCGGCGCAGACGCGGGCGCTGCCGCAGGAGGAGCACCTGAAGTCGACCCGCTAGCCGCGATATTGCTGGCATTCAGAATCTTGGTCGCCGCAAGGTTCAGGTTGCCAGAGGAACGGATGCCGGCATCACCGGCATCAATCACACCGCTCGGGGCGATCAGATCCACATTCCCCGGTGGTACTCCAGCCACCGTCTCCAGCACACCGATACCGCCACCTGTGGCAAGTCCCGCCAGATCGGTTTCCACATTGCCGCTTGTCGGATCGATCAACACTTGTGTTGGCGGTGCGCTCTGCACGGTTTTTGCGGAGGACCCGGCTGCGATATTTCCTTGATCCGACCAGATCATAATGTCTCCCCCTTTGAGCGTGAAGATTCGCCCCACACCAATAGAAACATTCTGTTGCGTGTAGATATTAATCCCGCCGCCCCCCTCCGTGATAATTCCGGGAGCAACACCGGTAGTCTTGGAGCTAATGCTGGCTAGGGTTAGCCCGCCGCCAGGGGCAAAGAGATCGATATTACCACCGTTCACTGTTGCGATGTCCTGGGACCAGGTGATGATACTCCCCGTTCCGGCAGAACTTCCAATCAGCGACTCGATAGCCTTTTCACCCGTGGCATAGCTTCCAAATCCTGATGAGCTGACCTTGTTGTGATTGCGTCCCGTATCACGCAGCACAAGATAGAAGAGCTGGAGTTCCAGCTTTGCCTTTTCTTCGCCGCTCAACTGTGAAGAGCCGGAGGCGAAGCTGGCCGCCGTGATCGTACCGGAAAGAGGATCGCCGGAATAGGTCATGGCATCGGAGAGTTCCGTGAGATAAGTCGCTCCATCCGGCCCATCCAACACGGTGCTTACAAAATCTTGGAGTTTAAGCGCGTCTGGCGAGGAGAGTCCTGTTGGCAGTTTGATCCCCGCACTGACGATGATATCGGCTCCAGTAAAGGGAAGTGCCGGATTACGGGCATTTCCGATACTGGTGATGCCGACATTGATCGTCGGATCACCGGATCCTGGGTTGTTACCCAGATCGACATTGTCGCCTGCCAGCACCTCCAGCGTGCCTGGCCCACTGATCTGAATATCACCACTTTGAAGCGATCCGCTACTGGCAGCTTGCGCCAACTGCTGGAGCGGCGAAGTGGGATCATAGGGAATGATATCGCCTCCCGCAGAAACGACACTGATATCGCTGGAGGCATTGTTCTGAATGTAGAGTCCAACATCGGTGATGCTGCCTCCCGCAGAAATGTCCGACTGTTTGGCGGAGTAGAGGGTCAGCCCGGAGATGTCACCGCTCTGTGCATAAAATTGGAGTGGAAGCGCATCAGCAGCATGGAGCAAGATGGAGTCATTGAGGGCGGCCTTGGTCTGAATCGTTGCGTAGGAACCAGCATAGGAGCCGCTTTCGGCAAAGAGCGCATCGATGGTTTGGGCCAGATCAGGCAGAGCGTTTCCGCTTATTGTTGCATCTGTATTGCCATTGGCAATTTGGCTGATTTGAATACTCGAGTTATTCAATGTTTCACCGAAAGAGATCAGTGCCGTGCGCATAGAAAGCGGCGTGGAAACTCCCGGGACCAATGACGGATCAGCATCTGAAAGGTTGATTTGAGAGGAAATCCAAGTTGCCTGTCCACCAGATGTGCCTGCATAGGTAAGTCCATTAATGCTGCCTGAGGCAACCAGTGTGATATTTCCCGTTGGTGAGGGCGTCGTCGTATAATTACCTTGGATCGTAATGCTGCCCGAAAGCGCCGCGGCGTTGAGCGTTGGAGGGGCAAGAGAGAGAAGGGTTCCGAAGTTGCTGATGTCGGACTCGGCAAGCCTTAACCACGGCTGATAATTGGCAACATCACTAAAACCAGTGGCACTCCCGAAAGTGAATGCTTCCATCCAGAGTTGGAGCATCGGCTCAGGAATACTGTCGCTGGATGTCACTGCCTCTTCCCGGAAGGTGATGTTCCCTCCAAGCGAAGTCACATTGACCTGATCGGTCGATGCATAGGTGGAGAAATAGTTCTTATACCAATAACTGTTGTTCACACCCTGAGGAGTGAGAAACACGTTGGCCACGGGCCCCAGCAGGATATTGCCACCAGCCTGCACGTCGAAGTTTCCTTTTCCAAGGAAGAGGGTGGTAGGCAGATAGCTTTGCGGTGTGTCAGGCGTACTGCCGGTAATGGTCGGGTTATTCGGATCGCGCGTGGGATTGGAAATGATGCTTCCCCCGGCGTTGAGAGAGCCATTTCCTTTCTCGACGTAATAGACACCGGCATCAATGTTGCCCCCCGCCTTCACCTCCAGATTGCCACCGCCGAGCTCCACTCCAGTAGCCGCATTGGGAGCTATGGCCACCGTGCTTCCAGCCACGTGTCCAGGCATCCGATAATTTGTCGGGATGGAGGCATTGATATTACTGATATCACCTGCAGCATTCAGCGTGATATTGCCGCCGCCGAGCGCGCCAAAATTATCAAAGAAATTCGAAAAATCAACCCACCAGGAAGTGGATTCAATTTCACTCAAGGGAGTTGTTACGTTGAGAAAATTTCCGGTCGTCGGATCGAGAGCTCCCCGGCGATAGAGCCAGTTGGAAGGTAGCTCCTCCTCGGAATCGGCAATCGTATTTCCGTTAATATCCAAGGCAAGCTGCGTCATATTGCCACCAACATGGACGGCGATATTTCCACCCCCATAACTGTATTGCGCAGCGTTGGCGGCGGAAGTTTCCTGTTGATAACCGAGGTATGGATTGAGCCCCCCTGACTGACCATAAAAGACAGGATTGGGTGTGTCAAAGGTGCCTCCAAGAGTCGGATCCGTCACCTGCACACCCACCGTGTAGATGGAGGAAAATTGATTCCAAAACTGAAGATCACCGGAAGTATTGATCGAAATATTGCCCGTCCCGGTGCGGATGACCTGGTAATATCCGGCAAGTGCTTCGGAAGTCATGGCTCCCTGACCGGGACCACCAGGGCCTGAATTTGGGGCAACATTCGGACCACCCTGAGCATACGGAATCCCAAGCGTTATATTGGCACCACTTCCTGCAACAACCGCATTCGGATTGGCGGCACCCAGATCAGCACCGGCGGTGATCTGATAGGCCCAGGATTGGAAGTTGGCAGGCAGTGCTGTATTCTGGCTAAGTAGCTTCGCATTGTAAGCACTGCTCTTAAATCCATCGCTCAGGCTGGCGTTAAAGGTGATGCTTCCAGATGATCTCAATGTCAGGAATCCGGGGGTTTTGTTCACACCTGCACGGAGGCTTGAAAGATCCCAGTCACTGCCGAGTGTCAGCCCACCCGATTGATTGATGATTTCCACACCGGGAGCAAGATTGAGAATTCCCTGGTTTGCGGTGGTGAGATTGGCGTCCAGACTGGCAAGAATCGATGAGGCGGCTCCAGAATTTACCCCGGCAGAGCCATAGAAGTTTGCAATATCGGAGGCGATTGTACTGCGAAGAGTGGTTGTGATTGTTCCCGCACTTCCCGACACTTGGTAGAGCTTGTATCCCTCTACTTTGATGCTGGAGGCTCCGGTAATACTTGATGCCAAGGTGATATTCTGAAGAGCTGCTTCCGGAGTGCGAAGATGAAGGACACCACCAACATCCTGAATGCTTGTGGCTGCCGCCGTCACCCCGAGGTCGATCGCCGAGCCACTTTGAAGATCAAGAACCGCCGAAGAATCAATATTACCATTGATCTCCGCCCCGGCGCTTAGGAAGACAGAGCCTGCCTTGCCAGCACTGTCATAGGTGTCGGCATGGACGGTCAATAGCGATCCCGAATCAAGAACCACGCTTCCGCTGGCCTGCAGCGCAATGGCACCTCCGGTTCCCGTTCCGGCAGCATTTTCACCGGATGCATCAATAGTGCCGTTAACGGTGATGGAACCTGCATCGGCTGAGAGGGTGTAGGAATGAGCTTGTACATCGGAGACAGTGATGTCGCCGCTGCGAAGTCGTAGACTTTGTGAGTCCGTGAAGCCATCACTGGTGAGCGTGCTTTCCAGAGGAGCAAGGAAGCCGCTATTGTAACTCGCTACATCCATCGTGAAGCTTCCAGCCGCTCCATTGGCAGCTTTAGCACTCATGCTGCCGCCGAAGGTGCTAGTTCCCAGCGGCGTACTAATGGAAAGGCTTCCCGCAGAACCGGCCACTGAAGGAGCATTGAGGTTCAGAGAGGATCCTGCTGCTAAATCGACACTTCCAGTGTCTGATGCGAGTGAAATTGCTCCAGCACTAGTGTATTTGACCACATTAAAGAAGCTTTGGGAGGTTCCCGCGACATCCAGCAGGGAGAAGATGGTCACATCGCCGCTCAAAGCTGTCACAGCGAGTGATCCACTTGGCAGGAGAACCGGCACTGAGATATCAACACTCGATCCTTTCAAACTAAATGAGGCACCCAGCCCCGGAGTCAGGGCCGAGGAACCTGTGGGGGTCATTTTCAGCACCCCTCCCGAGGAGATCGTGGTCACTGCGGAACCAGCACCAGTCAGAACTGGGGTATTGAGAGTAAGGTTTCCTGCCGTGATCAGGCTCCCCTTGCCTGCTCCTTCGATGCCGCCATTCTCCGTAGCGGTGACATTCTGGAAGCCTCCGATACTCAGCGCACCGGTTCCCAGCGTCAGCACTCTTCCAGCAAGAGAGAGTGATCCGCCCGTAGCGCTTGGTGTTCCAGCCGAGGGATCGGTGGAATTTTTGGCGTTATCGAGCAGGATCGAGGAGGCCAGGATGCTATCAACTCCGTTGTTGTCTCCGAGGATTTCTCCTGCGTGAAGGCTCAGTGAACCGAGCGAGGAGGATCCCAAGAGACCACTTCCGTGGAAGTCGATGGAGTTGTAGCTCAGGAGACTGAGCGCCTGTGCCGTTGAGAGACTCTTTAAGGCATTGCCACTGAGGTTCAGAGCACCGGATTCCGTGGTGCCGTCGAAGTTGAGCGCAATTGTTCCGGCACTCAGGTTGATGACCTGTCCGTCCAGCAGGGCGCTGGAACTGATTGAGGCATTACCCGAGGAATCCAGGGTGATCGAGGCCCCGCTGAGCTTCACACCTGCTCCGATGGTATAGCCGCTCACCGCTGTGTCATCCGATCCACTTCGTGTCAGGGAGGTATTCTGATCACTACTGATACGAAGCAGCGCTCCATCACCCGTCACCGAGAGATTTTCATTAGGGGCGACCGAGCTATCCGAGGCGATAATTGATGCTCCCTGGTCCAGTGTAATCCCGTCGTTGCCAGCGAGAATGATGTCGTTTCCCGTGAGCGTGGCACCAGATTCCACCGTAACACTGCTGGCCGTCACAGTCACTGGCGTCAGACCATCGGAGGCAGTTCCCCTCTCTCCTCCCAACAGCAGACTGCCGAAGCTCCAGGAGCTCAGTTGATCAGCACCCAGAATCACATCACCCGAGATCCCACCTGTTCCATTCTGCGTGATATCAATCGCAAGAGGAGAGCTGATATCAATGCTGGCACCCGCACCACCTGCTCCGCCTTTTCCAAAAACATTGCCGTTCAGGGACATCGAGGCGGAAGCATTGAAGACGAGCTTTCCTGCATTTGCCGGCTGAGAGGAGGTACCCAAGAAGAAACTGTTAGCACTCAGACTCTCGTATTGCGCACGGGCAGCAAGAGTATTTGGGGAGTATAGCTGAAACAGCGAGGTCGTCTGCGGAGTTGTCACGGCAGTATCCAGTCCATTGAATCGTGTTCCAGAAACTATCACGGATCCGTCCGGTTGCGTGAAGGATCCGGCCAGAGATTCCGAGAGTGAAGTCGCGCTGATCAGATAGGCTCCCGGCTGGGTGGCATAGCTTGCGGGAAGGAGGGTATAGCTTCCGGCAGGCAGGCCGGCTCCGCCGCTAAGCGTGATTTGAGAGCCCACACCCAGCGAGCCGTCGCCATATCCCGTTGGTGCATAGTTAGCCGTATATCCTGGGATGATAGCATAGGAAGAAGCGACTTGCGTCCAAGAGGAGCCGATGGAAGGAGTGACGCCATCATTAGCCTGTCGTGCAGACCAGGTTTTTCCCTGATAGGTCACCAGTGCTCCTGCAGAATAATTTGCACTGGCGGACCAGCTCGAAGATGCAGTACCAAGCAGATTGATCGTCCCACCGAGGCCGGAAATCCACTCGCTGGCTGTCACATCCCCTCCCCCCTGAAGGTCGATCAATGAACCTTTCTGGGTGATGATATCCTGGGCGGTGAGAAGAACTGATTTGCTAAGAGTAACTCCCGTGCCACTCAGATTAAGTCCTGTCGTCGTGATGTTATAGCCCGCAATGTTATCCCATGTTGACCCATCAGCCGATGTGCCATAGGGAATGGAAAGCGCAACCCCTGTGGCTGGGTCAACCGCAGAAATGGAGGTGATGCTGCCGGAGAGCAGGCCGAGCTTCTCAACCTGTGGAAGAGAAGTGATTGTTTGATTCTCCCCCTTGGGCACATCAGCACCGGTCAATGGATCTCCCGGCTGCAGTCCTGAACCATCCCACCCCAGATTGATATTACCAAAAGGTGCAAGCAGAGAACCTCCCTGAGTGATTGAGGCGGCATAGAGGGAGAGTGTTCCTGCTGCGGAAAGAGGAAGATTCATCGAGCCACTTTGCTCAACCGTGATGGAACCTCCCACCCCTCCACTTGATTCGGCTACTCCAGTTAACGCATCATGATTATATGCAACCATCGTAAAATCGACTCCGGAGACCGGATAAATCTCCGCTGCTTTCAACACCAGTTTGCCCGCAATATCCAGCGTTCCATCCCCTCGAATCGCTCCATCTAGCGATGTAAGATTCGCTGATTCTATATTTTGCAGAGAAAGATTGCCGATATCGATCAGCTTGGCGACGACATTCAACTCGCCCGTTCCAAAAGAAGGCGCAGTGAAAATAGGTTGTGTGGCGGAGCTTCCAAAGATCGTTGTGTAATTTTTGTCGTTGGGCTGAAGGGGAGCTACAAATCGGGTGCCCAGGGCCACATAGGAAGCAGAAAGATTGACCGTGGAATCCGCAAAGAGAACTCCTCCGGTCGCGATGGTAAGACTGCCTTGAACAGAAAGATCAATCGGTCCATGGAAGAGAACATTCCCACCCAGAGTCACCGCATCGAAACCACCTCCAGCAAAGGAATCACCAGCGATATGTCCCCCCCCCTCGGCAATCCCTCCCAAAGAAGCCAGAGCCTGACCAATCGCTGCCGAACCAGATTTTTGGAATGAGGTCGGAATGACACTCCCGCCCTGTCCGACAGACAAATTCAGATCCGTTGGTTCGCTTGTCTCTGTGCTCTGATAAAACCTTCCTGAGCTAATAGAAAGGATCCCTCCGGCAGCTGTGAATCCTCCGCTTTGAGCCATGAGTGCGGCGTCCGAATAGAGTTCCTGGGCACCTTGGAGTGAAATCACCCCTCCCGCCGATTCCACATTATAGGGAATCACTGAGGTCGGCAAGATGCCCTCAGGTGTGGCACTCTCCGCCATTCCTAACTGATAGGGAAAGAGATCATAAACTCCGCTGGCACCGGAAGCATTCAATACCGATCCTGACTCGGCCAGGATATTGCCGTTCACGGAGATGGATCCTCCCGGCAGGACCGCTCCAAATTGTTGCCTCATTCCGAGCGGATCCTGGATAAAAAGGGCTTCTCCCGCCGTTGAGAGGCGTGCGCTGGAGGCCAAATCAACCGTGATCAAGGCCGATACTGGATTTTGGACATTGGAGACGTAGGAACTGCCGCCACTGATGGTAATGGAGCCCCCGGGAACCGTGATGGACCCCAGAACGGCCACCGTTTGCCCCTTGAGAGTGAGCGAACCCGTGCTGGTTGTGACCCCGCTGCCACTGAGAGCAATCTGGGGATTGAGAGTGATGGAGGCCCCCTCTCCCATCACCAGATTACCGCGAACCAGCATGGTATCTCCAACTTGAAGATTGGCATCACTCAATCCCTGCGCATTGAAGGTCAGATTCGCCGCAGGCCGGTAGGATGAGGGTTGGAGAAATGATTGCCAGGAAACGGTTCCAGCGGAAGGGAGGGCCATTTCGGATGTCACCTCTGGCTGAATCGTCGTTCCGGCTGCAATGTTGATCCCAGGAACAAAATCGGCGGTTGATGTTCCGACATTGAGACCGATGCCCGTCAGATTGAAGGTACCAAATCCTCCCTGATCGAAGAAATCAGGTGTGAGATTCAAGATTCTCGAATCTGAAGAGCTACCTCCGATCTGAATGGCGGGAGCCGAGATGGCAAGTGTTCCGGCAGAGGCTCCCATGCCGGCATATCCCTCCAGCGTCGCAGCGAGCTGTAGTGAACCATTGTGAATATCAGTCACGGGGTCCCCCGAAACAAATGAGGCCTGCCCTGAGTCAATCGAAATACTTCCGGCATTGCCGTACGCAGTCGATCCGCCAGGTGTCAACAGGGCACCTCCCGAAACATTCAACACCCCTCCTGGTTTCAAGGCCACCTGATAACCGGCAATCGCAATGGATCCGCCATTGAGGGCTACCGGATTCAGATCTCGACTTGAAGAGCTGAGTGAATCATTCACCAACAGTCCGGCGGTGCTGATCGTCGCCTCAGAGCCAACCGTGACGACACCCGCATCATAATGTTTCAGCAGGGCAGATGAAACACTGGAGATAGTCCCATCCGCATTGATGACGGTCGTCTTGCCTCCGCTGCTCGCCCCATATTGGGCCATGATCTCACCCGTTTGCTTATCCACCACAACATCGTAGAGAGGTTGGGACTGTGATCCGGTGCTGTCAAAAAGGGAAACTGCATTGATCACGCCGTATGGGGCCAAATCCGCCATCAGAGAAATCGAGCCTCCGGGGGCGGTGATGCTTCCATCAATGGTCACATTGGCTGCTTCCAGAGAAACCGATCCATTGACACCGGCATTCAGAGCAGTATCAACGGGCAGCGTGATGGTTCCATCATGATTGAGAACCGTCAGGTTGCCAAAACTATCAGATGAGACCAGATCGGGGGAAAGGATCATGGAACTCTCGGAAGAGGTTCCATTGACGGCAAAGGTGATGGTTGGGGCGTAGGGAGAAACCGTATTGATGTTTCCATTCACCAGAGACTCTCCAAAGAGATCAAGAGTCAACGAGGAGCTCGAGGGCAAGGTGCTCAACGAGGCTGTTTCTCGAAGCTGTCGGGGGCCTGTCACCGTTGTACCAATCATGCTGCCACTGAGGAGTTGTAAGGGTGCCTGAATCGCAATGCTTCCGCCATCGGCCCCGCTGATATAGGGAGCCTGATATTGGGGGGTCGTCGGATTCAGAATGCTCGTGAATGTTTTGGTGATTCCCCACTTGGCATCAGTCTCTGTTTCAGTGCCCGTATAAATTCCGCTATACACCCTGTCCGGTGTGGCTTGGGAAATATCAACGAGATGCCCCTGATAGATGAGTTTGGTGGTCGAGAAATCCCCTCCCGAATACTGCGTCCACCCGCCCGAGACATTGATGGCAGAACCTGCCTCCGTCGTCACAGAGCCTCCCGCATCCAGCGACACTGATCCCCCCTGCTCGGTGAGCTGTCCCACCGTTTTCTCAATAAGCGCAGCATAGCCGGTGGCATCGCCAAGAGGCGTGCCGACCCAGTAATACGTCACCCCGTCGTACGTATAGGTTCCGATCATCCGCATATCGATCGTCAGGTTTTGGCCGCGAACGTTGTTGTTTCCCTGTTGAAGGGGACTGTCGGCCAGCTCCGCCCCACGCATCTGAAGTGTCAGGAAATTCTGGGAACTATTCACCTCCACATCCGTCGAGCCACCCACATCAATGATGGATCCGGAACTCAAGTCAATCTGACCGCTTGTGTAGATGAAATCGGAATTTATCCCGTTCAGAAACCAGTTGCCGGCTTTAATATTCACTCCGCTGGCAAGAGAGAAACCGGTTTGGGAAAGGGCTCCGGACGTTGTGATCGCACCGGGGGCGTCAATGATTGATCCTGAAGCCATCTCCACCGTTTGGCCGATGATGGAGACCACTGGATTGAGCGCCAGCTCACTCCCTGTGATCGTGGCGGTGCTACTCCACTCTGGAAGAATCCTCATCACGCTTCCTCCTCCGATCTCAACCTGACCGGTGTTCAGATAGAAAAAGAGCCCTCCGGTAAGCCCGTTTGCCGTATATTGAGTGTTGAGTTGGGCGTTGTAATTGGCTTGCAGATCAATACGGCCGTTGAAGGAAACCGAGGTGCTGCTATCGATCACCCCATCCTGCTGCACCGTTTTTCCTGCGATGGTGACATCCCCTTCCGGGGTATAGAGATAGCCGCCATTATCCGCGATGCCTGTGAAACCCGTTGTGCTTGCTCCGGTCAGCACGGAGTGGGTTTGGATGCCGGAACCATCGACTTTGCCCACCGTGACATCCAGCCCTCGCAGAGTCGGATCGGAAGAGGGATGAGGTGTGAGAGCCACCTGTAAACCTGCAGCCAGAATGGTCTGCCCGTTCGGCGTACTGATACTTCCATCATTATAAACATCAGGCCCGATCAGAGCAACCAAACCACCTGAATGGCTGGCATTGACCGGCGCGCTGATTGAGGCTCCCTGTTCGACCACCACATCACCGAGAGAGGCACTGACCACAACATTCCCCTTGTTGTTGGGATCGTAAGAACTCGGATCTAGTGCGGTGAAGAGAAATTGAGCCACGCTGTTGGGGAAATTCACAATTCCGCTTGCCGTCACCCCATCCAAAGCATCTCCAGCAAGGTTCTCATTGATCGGCAGCGTAGAGGCCACCAGGGCGTGGGTATTCACTTGGGAACCGTTATGAAAGAGAATCCCGTTCTGGTTCAGAATATAGACCTGACCCTGCGCGGTGATGGAGCCATAGATCTGGGAGGGATTCACATTCCCCATCACCTTGTTGAAGGCAATCCAGGTTCCGACATTGTTTCCACCTGCACTCTGATCGAAGTTCACCTTGGTCTGCGGCCCAACGCTGAAGTGATTCCAGTAGAGGTAGGCACTCTGAGATTTTTGCGTGACCGTCACCGTATTCCCGCTTTGGTTCAGCGAGCTCACGCCACCCCAGGTCACCGGCACTGTTGGGTATTTGGAGTTCATGGCTCCCGTGGGATTATAGGCATCCAGCCAGCCAACTTTCAGGCCGTTAGGGGTCCCCGCAGGTGCCATGATGGCATGGGCCCTTGCCTGCATCGCCTGCATGGCCGTAACCGCCGAGTCGGTTTTTTGAAGATCCGCCTGGGCCAGTTGGCTCGTGAGAGAAGCCGAGGCGGCACCGGCATTCTGCAGGTTTGCGGCTCTTCCCGCGCCTCCACCATTGCCCCCTCCACCGCTCATTGCCTGACGCGCACTCATCGCCAAAAGTGCGGGGCTAGCAGAGAAGAAAAGCGTGAGAGAAAGAAACGCCGAGAGAAGACGCAGAGGGAAACCTGCAACCTTAAATTTAAATTCCGAAGCCTGATTGTCCCCCTCGACAAATCGGGCCAAGCGCATTCCGCAGGCAACAGATTGTGAAGGGTGAAAGAGACGCATAAAAGGGTTGGTCAGAGTACCACGGCGGGTGCAATTCCAATTGTTACAATTTCGACATATTTCGGCTCGAGGCAGAGGGGAACCCAACACTCCACTCAAACGCTCACGCTCTCGGTGATATCTCGCAAAGCCTCTTTCCAGCAGTCACGAGCGACCCGCACATCGAATACGATCTGGAATCCTTCATGCTCACCTGAAGACTTTCTCAGGAGAGGATCGGCAGGGTGGTTTTCAATTGAGACTTTCCTCATCAATCTGATTTTCCGTAATTTCATTTCCATGAATCGCACACTATCACGACTTATTCAATCGTCTTTTATTGGAATAGCCTTCCTGCTCTGCCAACAGACGTCCCAATCCGCCTCGTCCAGCATCAACACCAACGCAGCCACACAGAATGCCGAAGACCAGTACAAGCTTGGCGGAGCCTATTACCGAGGAGAAGGAGTTAAGCAATCCTATGAACAAGCTGGTTTCTGGTGGCGCAAGGCAGCCGATCAGGGCAACCACAAAGCGATGCATAATCTCGGTCTTCTCTTTCTCGACGGAAATGGAACTCCGCGCAACGAGGTTGAGGGCTACCGTTGGATCAAAATGTCTGCCGATGCCGGAGATCCCCTTTCTCAATTCCTTATCGGCACTCTACTCATTCAGGGACGGGGAGTTTCCAAAAACACCAACGAAGGCATTGCCTGGATTAAAAAATCGGCTGATGCCGGAAATGCCAATGCTCTCGCCAAGCTGGGACAGGACTACTACTTCGGCGACGACGGCCTCCCCAAGGATCTCTCAAAGGCAGTGCCCCTGATCAAGTCTGCGGCAGAAAAGGGAAATCCCTGGGCGTGTCAGACTCTCGGTCTGCTTTATCTTCGCGGCGATGGAGTTCCCAAGGATGATGATGAATCCAGCAAATGGCTTACCAAATCGCACCAGCATGGCAATTAGGAAAAAAAATGCGGAAACCGTTGAGAGGGCGGGCTGTCTGGAGTTTAGATGATGGATTCAACCCGCCCTCACTGCGGCATTTGCATGGCCTTGTAAGTCTCGTCTCCATAGAGCGCACGGAAATTCTCGTCCGCATCCTGACGCGCCTTTTTCCAGACCTTCCTGTATTCCGGCGAGTAAGGTGACACCCCCGAGGTTTCTACGGAGGCGGTAAAGTTGGAGGCTATCTCCTGTACATCATGTTGAAAATCAGGGGCACTGTTGCTCAATTTTTCGGCATTTTCGAAGACAACCGGCACCTCTGGCTGCGGCACCGGGGCTTCACTTTTCCGGGAGACAGCGGTCGTCTCGCCCCCCGTTGAGGAGTCACCCTGCGAGGAATCCCCCCCCCCTTGTACCGCCTCCAGACTCATTTTTGAATCAGCAGGAGTGGGCGACGATATCCCCGTCCTCACGGGGGGAGTAGAAAGTCCGATTAAGGAAGCCTGATGATCCTGAGAAGCCTCCCGATTGAGCGATCTCCAAGTACCCATCAGGTTGAGGACAAGGGAACCGAGCACGATTAGCACCAGTGTAAGAATCACTGCACGATGCGTCTTCTTCGTCATACTCTTACTCTTGGGACAAAAAACAAATCGGCACACCGTGAAGGTGTGCCGATGGTCATTACATATGGACAACTCAGGATTTACTTGGCCATGCGACGGCGAGAGACCACCAGAAGCATCACCCCACCAACTCCAAGCAGGAGATAAGTGGAGGGCTCAGGCACCGCAGCGACCTCGGAGATGGTACCATCACTGCCCAGCAGCATCTGATAGTTCAGATAGGTTCCTAGCAAACTGGAAGAACCTAATGGATTATTATACATATCCACAGAACTTCCGAGAGAGGTCTCAATGGGATTGATGTTGGAATCATCGAAAACAGAGCCTGCATTAATTCCGGCATAGGAACTCCAGGAAGAGGTGTCTGCTGACAACATGAAGACACCATTCGTGGTCGTACCACCACCGCTCAGAGTGGCGGTCACCCCGCTGTTATACTCCACGAGCAGATTGCCAAAAGTGTCATTCTGATTTGCATAACTGGTCTCAAGCTGCTGGGCAGATTGACCCGCAGGTGTCGTCGAGGCTTGGGACATCGTAATCGTATTGTTTCCTCTGTTGAATCCGTAAATACCATACTGAAGGTTGAGGCTGGCATTGGAGGCCCAGTTGGTTCCAAAGACCTGACTCAGATCGGAGCTGATATTCACTGGAGTGAATGAAGAGGGAATGACCCCATTGGTATAGAGTCCCAGATTGATCACCAAATCCATATTTTCAGTTCCCGAGGCGTCCTCAATGCCTAGGAGAAGATCTCCATTAGTTGCGGTGAGAGGAGCTGCGTGAGAACTGCTCTGTCCGACAAGCGTCAGCAGGGCGAAGAAGGGAAGAAGAAGGTATTTTTTTGTAGCTTTCATGGAATATTCGGTTTTAGAAAAGGGATGCAGTC
Source organism: Spartobacteria bacterium UBA6821 (assembly GCA_002452515.1). GTDB lineage: Bacteria > Verrucomicrobiota > Verrucomicrobiia > Chthoniobacterales > UBA6821 > UBA6821. The sequence goes on from DKEN01000039.1 coordinate 43,688, forward strand.
AAGGCGGCAGCTAATAGTTGAATGCACAAGTAGTGAAACTTATTACTCGCTATGCTTTTGCCAGTCATGCTCTCAATTGTTACAATTTCGTCACAATTCGCCTTCCTCGATCAGGGTTGAATATAGATGGCCGAGAGATTTCCACCGTCATTCAACCGCTGCACCAACATGTTGGCGAGTGCCGCATTGCCTGCGCCAAGCTGGGAATCGCTTAGTCCGGTGATGTAGTTCTTCAGGGCGGTGATGATCGTCCCCGCATCGGCATTGGTATTGTTGCGGCTCTGCATTAGATGCACATAATTCCAGAGCGTGTACGTCCCGTTCTCAATTCCTGCCGTGCTCGGAGCCACCCCATTATATCGGAGCGTGGTGATACCCGTTGCTCCAAGAGCCTTCTTAGCATCCAGATAACCGATCAGATAGTTGCTTCCCGGGGTCGGCACACTGGCGACAGCATTTGAATAAACCGTGGCCGAACTGTCAATGGTGGTCGAAGTGGCCAGAACTGTCTGAACCGCGCTAAGTAGTGAGCCCGTACTGGGATAGCCGTCATTACCGATTGCCGGGTTCACATAGCCGTCATTGGTGGCGATTGGAGCCTGGTAGATGTTATTTGAGTTGGCAACAATGTATTGGACAACCGTTCCCTTGGTGCCAAGTCCAAGCAGGGCAAGAGTACTCACACGGTTCCCAGCATCAATATTGCGACCTACGGCAAAGACGGTGTTATTTGTATCAACACTCTGACCAGAGATGACAGCGGCGGGTAGTGAACCTGCAGCGAAAAGGGATCGGGCCTGATCATAGGTGATGTTGGTCAGACCATTCCAATTGGGACTGGCCACAAAGGCAATCCCACCAACAGCCACTTGGTAATCATGCAGGGGAGTGCTGTAGTTTCTGCCATCGGCACCAGGAGAGCCGTGGAACAGGGAGACACCCACCGAGGTATTGGCAACAGCAATATGAGCCGAAGCATTGACGGGATAACCGCTGACGCTTGCCGGATTGACCAATCCGATGGCTGTAACAGGCAGAAAGGGGATGGTCGCCGGATTATTCGTCGGAGCGTCAATCGTCTGGATACCCGCCTCAGAACCACTCCAATGAACCACGATATAGTTGGTGACGGCATTGGAAGCCGTTCCCCAATTCAAGACCGCATTGGTTTCCGAACCAAGGGTTGCATTGTCCCAAGCCACGAGCGACCCGTAGTGGCTGGCCACGAAGTTGGTGAGGGCTGCATCGGCCACCGACTCAAAAGCCGAGGAACCGGAGATGTAGGTAGTAGCAGCAGAGGCTGATCCCATGTTGGCGATTGAGAGGGCTGCCAGGGTGGCAATCAGCAGGTATTTGGTATGTTTCATTGCGTGTGGTTTAGGTTAGGGTGTGGAGACTTAACGATGCCTGCGGCATGAAAGTTTATAGACGATCTATAAGGTCGTTTTACAATCCAAAAAAAGGCGATCATTAGAGTTCCTTTTGAATGAAATGAATGTTCATGCTTCTGTTCTTGAATTTCTATTAACGATCTTATTTATCGTCAATAGAAATTTTTGTGTTTCCGCGACATCCTTCTCCGACAACACCTGCAAGAAAAGAAAAAGGCTGGAGGTGATAGTTCACCTCCAGCCTCTTCTTTTTGGAATCTCTTCCGTCTAGGAGGATATCTCCCAGGCAGATGGAATCGTTTTATCCAAGATGATTACGGCTGAATATAAACGGCCGAGATATTTCCACCGTCATTCAAGCGCTGCACCAACATGTTGACGAGCGCCGCATTACCAGCACCAAGCTGGGAATCGGTTTCACCAGTGATGTAGGTCTTCAGAGCGGACGCAATCGTGGTCGCATTGGCATTCGTGTTGTTACGGCTCTGCAGGATGTGCTCATAGTTCCAGTAGGTGTACGAGCCGTTCTCAATGCCTGCCGTGCTGGGAGCGACACCATCATAGTTGAGAGTGGTGACCAGGTTGGTGGCGGTGCTGAGAGCCTTGTTGGCACCGACATAACCAATCAGGTAGCTGCTTCCTGGTGTCGGCACACTGGCAACCGCGTTGGAATAAACCGTGGCAGAGCTGTCAAGGGTGGTCGAGGTGGCCAGAACGGTCTCCACAGCAGTGAGCAGAAGGCCCGTGCTGGCATAGCCGTCATTACCGATTGCAGGGCTGACATAGCCGTCATTCGTGGTGATGGGTGCTTGGTAGATGTTGTTTGAGCTGGCAACAATGTACTGAACAACCGATCCCTTGGTACCGATACCGAAGCAGGCGAGGGCGGTCACGCGGGTTCCGGAATCAGCATTGCGGCCGACGGCGAAAACAGTGTTGTTTGTATCAGCGCTCTTACCGGAGATGACAGCGGCGGGGAGAGAACCAGCGGCAAATAGGGAACGGGCCTGATCCAAGCCAATGTTGGTGATTCCCCAATTGGGACTGGCGATAAGGGCAAATCCCTGAGCTGCAACCTGGTAGTCATGCAGAGGAGTGCTGTAGTTTCTGCCATCGGCACCGGGAGTGCCATGGAAGAGGGAAATACCGTAGGAGGTGTCCGAAAAAGCGATATGACTTGGAGCACTGACGGTTGCGTTAGTTGCGGTGATCAGTCCTGATGCACTGGTGGGCAGGAAGCTCACATTGGCAGGATTATTTGTTGGAGCATTGACGCTCTGGATGCCACCTTCGGAACCTGTCCAATGAACAGCGATGAAGTTGGTCACTGCATTGCTCGCAGTTCCCCAATTGTAGAGCGCATAGGTCTCCTTACCAAGCGTTGCATTATCCCATGCCACCAGACCACCGAAGTGAGTGGAAGCGAAGTTGGTGAGCGCGACGTCGGCTTGAGCTTCAAAAGCCGTGGAACCGGAGATGTAGGTGGTATCAGCGGAGGCCGATCCGAGGGAGAGGGCTGCCAGGGCGGCAACCAGCAGGGACTTGGTATGTTTCATTGTGTGTGGTTTAGGTTAGGAGAGGTGAAGTTTTTGCGGATTAAGAGTAGAGCTTTTGTGACTTAAGCAGTGCGGCGACGAACGACCATAGCCAGAACAAGCGCGCCGAGTCCGAAGAGCACATAGGTGGAAGGCTCGGGCACGGCAGAGATGACACCGTTTGAACCGAGAGTGACCGTGGTGCCAGTGAAGGTGCCAAAGGTGGATGGGCTAGCAAGAGGATTGGAATAGAGATCCAAACCGCTTCCGAGTGTCGTCTCAATGGGATTGATATTCGAATCATTGAAAACAGAGCCTGCATTAATTCCTGCATAGGAGCTCCAGGAAGTGGGGTCTGCTGCGAGCGTAAAGACACCGTTTGCAGTCGTGCCACCACCGCTCAGGGAGGCATTCAAAGCACCGTTGAACTCCACCAGCAGATTGCCAAAGGTGGAATTCTGGTTTGCATAACTGGTCTCATTCTGCTGGGCAGACTGACCCGCAGGAGTCGTGGCTGCCTGGGACATGAAAATGGTGTTGTTTCCCCGATTGAAGGAATAGATGCCATACTCAAGGCCTGTATCGGAGGCCCAGTTGGTTCCAAAGACCTGGCTCAGATCGGAACTGATATTCAGGGGGTCGAGGTTGTTGATGCCTGCAAAGTTACCGAGATCAATCATCAGATTCTCGTTGGAAAAACCCGAGGTATCTTCGACGCCGAGAATGAGATCGCCGCTAACGGCTTGGGCGTGGCCGGTGTTGAATGTAGCCAGACCCGTCAGGGCAATGGCAGCAGCAAGAAGTGTTTTTTTCATCGGTTTTGGTCTGTGTTGGTTTTGTGAACTGAAGGTTTACTGCGGAGTGAAGTAGGCTGTTGACTGCTGCTGGTGTTCTCAGCGTGAGTGTTTATCAGGGTTGATCGCTCGGGGCTTCCAAACGAGGCGCACTATGCCCAAGCCAATCTGGGTCGTCATGACCTTTAATGTTACAATTTCGTCACAATCGAGCCCAAGGGTTGGGCGAGCCGCTTGGTCAAGCGTGAGTCAATTGATCCGCCCTCTGAAGACACACTCGAAGTGGGGGGAAATCCCTATTTTGGAGCTAGCGCCTATTCCCCTCGACCTCTACCACTTCGCCTTCCGAATAGCTGGAGGCATGAAATCTGCTCTCCTTTAGACTGTGTCAATCTCTTGCGCCAATCCCATATGTTTTCAAGTGAAGCGCTTCCTTAAGGGTTGCACCCCGCCTCCGCTGCTCTAAATTCTCTGGGCGTCCACCGCATGCACCCACCTTTGAATTCACTCCGTTCCCTGGCCCTCCGCCTGCTCCCAATGCTGGCCGTGCTGATGTTGCCCGGATGCGCCCTTTTCCAACCGGGGGCTGATCTTTCCAATTTTCGCACGGTCGTCATCGATCCCGGTCATGGCGGAATCGACCACGGAGCCCATGCCATACGGGGTATGGATGAGAAAATGCTGACGCTCGATGTCGCCCAGCGTCTCAAACCTCTGCTTCAACGAAGGGGGTATCATGTCGTCATGACACGAAATTCAGATGTCTTCATCCCGCTGGGCGTCCGCACGGCGATTTCCAATGCCCATCCCGATGCGGTCTTCGTCAGCATCCACTGTAACTGGACCCCGAGCAGATCCGTCACCGGCGTGGAGGCTTATTACTATAATCCGCGCTCAGCCCCCTTCGCCGCAAACATCCTGCACTCCATTTACAACAGTTATGGTTCACATAGCCGCGGCGTGAAATCGTGCCACTACTATGTCCTGCACCACAATCTCCGTCCCGCAACGCTCGTGGAACTTGGATTTATTTCTAATTTTCAAGAAGATGCCCGCCTGCAGGATCCGGCCGTGCGTCAACTTCTAGCCGAGCGAATTGCCGAAGGCATTTCGAAGGTACAAGGGGGACACGCTCCCGCGTCACCGGGATCGTAGAGGACTTTAAGCTTATTGATGGCCGATTGATTTTCACCACCAAGACCCAGCAAAGGAAACAGCCAAGGTTGGCGAAAAGATCTGAAATAGCCTCATCAGAATTCTTTTTCTGCGCCTGCTATCATGCCTTTTCTTTTACTTTTTCCTATCTTGGATGACCCTTGGATCCCCCTCTGTGGTAAAATTTAGGTAATCAGAATGTAGTAGAGAGACAGCATCTTTTCCAACTCTCACAAACAGGCCTGTTCAATCCAGCGGTTGTTCTCCCTAATAAGATCAACCAGGCGAGCCACGGCTTCTCCTTCAGGGATGTTGAACTTCACTGCCTGCTTACCCACGTAGAGATTCACCTTTCCAGGAGCACCCCCGACATAACCGAAGTCGGCATCGGCCATTTCCCCCGGTCCGTTGACGATGCATCCCATCACAGCGATACGAACCCCCTTGAGATGGCTTGTCGCGGCCTTGATCCTGGCCGTTGTCTCCTGAAGATTAAAAAGTGTCCTACCGCAGGAGGGACAGGCGACATAGTCTGTTTTGAAAATCCTGACTCCGGCCGCCTGGAGAATGTTATAGGCAAGCCGTAACGACTGACCCGGAGCCTCCTCGCTCCGCAGCAGGATAGCATCTCCGATTCCGTCACAGAGCAGCGAACCGAACACCGTTGCGGAATGCAGCAGATGATCCAGAAAATTTCCATTTCCATCCGGTGACAACGTATCCCCGAGCGTAGCGAGTGTGTCTTTCAAAAGGATCGAGTGACGCGAAGCAATCCTTGCCGACAGTAAACGAAACGCCACGATCGGATTCAGCGTTACGCCGTCACATACCGTCACCAGATGAGGTTCTGAAAGCGCATTCACAACAGCGACTTCCTCATCGGACATCGGATCAATTTCCAGGAGTGGAAGATCTTCCAAGATCAGCTCCGGCTGATAATCACCGAGAGCCTCGCGTTTGTGCGCAACCGCTTCATCAACCCGGCGCGGAACAACGACGCGAACGGTCTCGTCACCACCCAGTGTTATCGTTTCGGTGATTCCAGAAAACGCCATCGCCTCAGAGGCTCTGCGATTGTACTCAAAACAAGACCAAGTCGGCGCGATGCCACTCACGGGTGAGATCGCTACACTCCGATTTGAAAATGGAGCAACCAGAGAACGCGCCACGGGAATCTCATGCTCGCTATCTTCCGTGAGGGAAACACGGATGGTGTCACCGATGCCGTCCGAAAGCAGTGACCCGATACCGATGGCGCTCTTGATCCGCCCATCTTCGCCATCACCTGCCTCGGTCACACCCAGATGAATCGGGTAATTCCAATCAGATCCTTCCTGATGCAGCCGTGCGACCAGCAGCCGGTAGGCGGCGATCATCACCTTGGGATTGGAAGCCTTCATCGAAAAGATCATCTGGTGAAAATCGAGATCCCGGGCGATGCGGACAAATTCCAAGGCGCTCTCGACCATGCCGAGCGGGGAGTCCCCGAAGCGGTTCATGATCCGGTCACTCAGTGAGCCGTGATTCGTCCCGATGCGCAGGGCAACACCTCGCTCTTTGCAGAGCAACACAAGTGGCGTGAAGCGTTCCCGAATGCGTTCCAACTCGGCTGCATACTCCTCATCGCTGTAGTCACGGATGTTGAACTTCTTGGAATCGGCAAAATTACCCGGATTGATCCGAACCTTTTCGACCCAGCGTGCGGCCTCGAGTGCGGCATCTGGCTTGAAATGGATATCGGCGACAAGGGGGACGGTGCAGCCTCTTGCATTCAGTTCAGCCCGGATGTTTTTGAGATTGGCGGCATCCTTCACCGTCGGAGCAGTGACGCGGACGAGTTCGCATCCGACCTCGACAAGTCGGAGTGTTTCCCGGACACAGGCCTCGGTATCCATCGTGTCACTNNGGTAAGAAAACAGATCCTCCACATAACCGCCGGAGAAAACATCAGCGGTGCCAACCGCGTCACTCATGGGTTGGTCGAGGCGTTGACTGGCGTGGCCGAAGTGGCGGCAGGAGTTGAGAAAGTCATCGTCTCAGCCTTATCGGGAGTAAGAGCGGTTTTCTTGCCAAAAACAGCGTCGCCGATATCAAAAAATGAGATGTAGATCATGGTGCCGATAAGCAACATGGCAAAGGCGCTCTGCACGATCTCCAAAGTCTTCTGATGAATGGGATGGCCAAGAAACCCCTCGATTAAAGCAAGCAGGACATGACCACCATCGAGCACAGGGAGGGGAAGTAGGTTCATGATGGCTAGGTTCACATTCAGCACCACGCTGAACCAGAGGGCCAGTTGCCATCCCAGCGGACTCTGGAACAGGAGATAGTAAATCCGCATGATGCCGACTGGACCGCTGAGCTGCTGAACGCTGATTTCAGAACGCGGCGCCGTAACCGCCGAGATGGTCTCCCACATCGTCAAAAGACTCGCCTTGATCTGGGAAAGCGGCCTTGGGTGCGAGAGGGTGACTAGTCCACGTTGATCCCATTCAATGCCGATGCGTGGCACGGTCTGACCATCGGGAATCCGCGGGGTGATCGTGGAAGTGAAGTCGGCTCCTTTTTTCCCACCACGGCGGATCGTCAGGGTGACACTGGCTCCTGAAGAGCCTGGTGTATTCACACCCTTCTTGGCGCTCAGGAGTTCCGCAAGCGGGATCGGACTGAAAAGTTTCTGCCCATCGGCCGCTACAACAAGATCCCCGCTTTTGAGCCCTGCTTCCTCCGCAGGGCTATTCGGAATGACTCTGGCAATCATCGGGGTCATTGCCGGTGCAACTTGAATCTGGCGGAGGTTTTTACGCCTCCATCCGCTGCTTGGTTCCACGTAGGGCTCCACCTCGACAGTCTGTTCCTTGCCGTGGCGTTCGAAACGGATCGGAATGACCGGGGCCTCACTTGTGGCAATATTCCACGCCAGGGTGTCACTCATGCGTCCCATGCCACTGATCCGGGTGATGCGATGGCCATTGACCGAAAGGATCCTGTCTCCGGCTTGCAGTCCGGCCTTTGCCGCTGGGCCACCCTCAACAACATACCCGATGACGTTGGTGTTTTCAGATTCACTGACGGGACGTCCCACGACAAAGACAACGCAGGCAAAAACTAAGGCCAAGCCCATGCTTGCTGCAGGACCGGCAAGGGCAACGATGATCTTGTCGAGCGGTTTGGCCAAAGGAAGCTCGTCTGCCCTCTCGTCGCTCCCTCCTTCGATTGCATCCATCGGGGCAAGCTGTGGAATCGCGACGAAACCACCGGCCGGAATACTGCCCAATCGGTATTCTACCCCGCCGATGGTTTTCGACCAAAGTGGCTTGCCGAACCAGATCGCAAACTTCTCCACCTTCAAACCGCGCCAACGGGCCGCGGCAAAGTGCCCGAGTTCGTGAACGACAATAAGTAGATTGAAAAGAAGCACCACCTCGATGGCGATGCCGATGACTTTGAGAATTCCAAAAAGCATGAA
>DKEN01000119.1 GCA_002452515.1 Spartobacteria bacterium UBA6821
TCTAGGTTTGATCTGGAGAACACCTTGAACAATTACGAGAATGTCCTCAAAAAGGCCTGCCGATGAACCTAAAAACAGCACTTGGACAGGATTAACAGGATTGACAAGATTGCAGAAAAGAAACGCCCGCAACAAAGCCATTTCATTCAATGGTTACACAGTGGGTTCCTTGTAAACCAGTTATGTTAATCCTGTTCATCCTGTCTAAAATTTTCAAATTTTGTTTCTAGGATGAATGCCAATACTTCCGATCTCCGTGTTATTCTGACGACCTTTGCTGATGAGTCGGAGGCTACGCCTTTAATCCGAAAGTTGCTCGAAGAGCAGCTGATTGCCTGCGGAACACTGCTTCCGGGAGCCCGATCGTTTTATCCTTGGAAGGGTGTTGTGGAGGAGGCGTCGGAAGTCGTGGTGCTTTTCAAAACGGATGAGGAAAATGCCTCCCGTTGCCTGGAGCGTCTTGCCGAACTGCATCCCTACGAAGTCCCCGAAATTATCGAGCTTAACCCGCTGAGCGTTTCGGCCCCTTACTCCGCCTGGATAAAGGAAACTTTGAGGAAAAATTGACAGTTCCATGGTTGATTAAACCCTGCATACAGATTTACGATGAACTTCATGAAGGAGTTGATCTTCGAGGTATCGCAGGAGGCAGATGGAGGATATGTAGCCGAATGTCTGACGGAGCCCATCGTGACCCAAGGGGACGATTGGGCTGCTCTTCGAACCGCCGTTGATGAGGCGGTGAGAGGTTATTTTTTCGATGCACCTTCCAGTGCCCCCAATCAAATCAGGCTGCATCTTGTCAGGGACGAGAGTTTCGCGTTCGCCTAATCGGCGATCCCTGCCCTGATGAAGCTGCCGAGGGATCTGGCCGGAACAGTTCTGGCAAAGCATCTGTGCAAAGAATGGGGTTATTCAGTGGTGCATCAAGTTGGCAGTCACATCATTTTGCAAACGGAAGATCCTAGTCATCAACGCCTGCCTGTTCCAGCTCACGAATTTTTGCGAATAGGTACGCTGAACTCCATTCTCAGGCTGGTCGCCACACACAAAGGGATTGGTAAAGAAGATATTCTGGAAAATCTCTAGCCTACTCCTGCTCCAAATTCTGAAACGTGATTGGCCTGTAAATCAGCTCTGATTTTTAAGAGAGTCTTTGAGTCGGAAAGGCGAAGCAGATACAACGGAAAGTTGTCGCCCATGTCAGCATTTTCCAGTCCCACCATTCTTGACCGCATTCTTGCCGATGTGCAGGAGGAGGTTGCCTCCGCAAAACTCCGCCGCACCGAGGCTGATGTGAGGGGAATGATCGCCGATGCCCCGCCGGTGCGTTCCCTCACAAAGGCGTTGGGGGGCGACTTCGGGTTGATCGCCGAGATCAAGGCCACTTCCCCTAGTGTCGGGCTTATGCGAGCTGAAAATGTGGCAGAGGCTCCCATTGCCTATGAAGAGAGTCCCATTGTTCGCGCGCTCTCCATTCTGACTAATGAGCGGCATTTTGGTGGAAGTCCGGAATTTCTGCGCTCGGTTCGCTTTCATGTTTCCAAGCCTGTCTTACGAAAGGATTTCATCATCAGTGAATATCAGATTCGGGAGGCGCGCGCCTTTGGAGCGGACGCCATTCTGCTGATGGCGAGCGTACTCGATGCGGCACGACTCAAGGGATATCACGAACTGGTGCAGGAACTTGGGATGGAAGCCCTCTTTGAAGTTCATGACGCGGTGGAGATTGCCGCGCTGCCAGAGAGCGCCCGGATCGTCGGTATTAACAGCCGCAAATTTAAAGCTCAGGAAGGGTTTGCGGGGGCGACCGGCTCGTCGCAAAAGGATTTCAGCATTAATCTTGAGGTTTTTGGCCTTGTTTCGCAATTGCCTGAAGGGACACTCCGCATTGCTGAGAGTGGGCTCAATGCGAGCAATATCACGACGGTGATGGAGCATTTCAACGCCGCTCTTGTCGGCACATCGCTGCTTCGCGATCCAAGGGGAATCCGTGGCGGACTTGCGGATTTTGAAGAGGCCATCCATGGATAAACTCCCGCAGAGACGCTGAGGCGCAGAGATAAAATGAACGAAAATCAAATTGGGACCACTCTACTCGAGGCGGCTATCCAGATTCATCGAGAGCTTGGGCCGGGACTGTTGGAAACAGTCTATGAAGCGGTTTTAGCGAGGGAATTGTCTCAACGCGGATTTGCAGTCGAAAGACAGGTGCCTGTACCAATCATCTATAAAGGAATTCAATTTGAAGAGGCGTTTCGGGCGGACATTATCGTCAATCACAAGGTGCTCTTAGAACTCAAATCAGTGGAGCGAGTCGTTCCAGCTCACAAGAAACAGGTGCAGACATATCTCCGTTTGACGGGATTGAAGCTGGGGTATCTCCTCAATTTTGGAGAAGGTGTTCTCAAGTCAGGCATCACCCGCTGCGTGAATGGACTGGAAGAATAATTCTCTGCGCCTCAGCGTCTCTGCGGGAGTATTACTTCATGAACAATAAAGGATTCTTTACACAAGTAGCCGCATTCATCTTATGAACGCCGATTTCTCCATTGATCCCGAGGCTCCAGACACCCCGTTCGATGTCTCGCTGAGACCTCCTCTTTTTGAGGAGTTCTGCGGTCAGGAGCGCACCATCGAGCGCCTGCAACTTCTCGTGGAGGCCGCCCGACAGCGCGATGAACCGTTGCAGCATATTCTG
>DKEN01000120.1 GCA_002452515.1 Spartobacteria bacterium UBA6821
TATTGGTCACGAGGTAAAAGATCACGGAGGCAGCGAGAGTTCCAGCAAGAGCTGGGAGCATCGTCCCTGTATGCCTAGCCCGTAAGGACCATCCCATCCCGACCGCGATGAGGTAACACGGCAGTGTCCAGAGAAGTTGTGCCGAAAGTATAGGAACTCCGTAATGGAGATTCAGGAGCACATCGGAAACGAGCAGTGCTACCACCGGGATCATCAACCCCAAGACGCCCGGGAGAAAGAGTGCCCCGCAGAGCGCGGAAGCCATGAGCGGGGAGAAATTTGGCAGGATCTCGGGAGCCAGATCCACGCGGATTACCCTGAAGAACACCCCACTCAAGAGCAGTAGCAGCGCTAAAATTTCGGAACGGGAAAAGGGTGAGTGCTGAAAGGTGGGCATGGTCATGTTATTGCGGCGTGATGAGAGTAGGATCAATTCTTCCGATGTTGGCACTTGGCAGGCGACGGTCAAGCGTTCCGGCCATCATGGGAAGATAACCTGCGGACCCATCGGCATAGCCGNNCATCATCGGGAGATAACCGGCGGAACCATCGGCATAACCGACCATGGCATTTCCACCGATACGGAAGTGAACGGTCGCTTCCGTTGTGTCGAAATAGTAGAACTCCTCGGCCATTGGATGTTTTGCCGAGGCTGGAGCCTGAAAGGTATTCACCTGGGCGCAAGTAGCGAAGACCGGCGTGCGACCGGGATGGGTGAGACCTATGAGATTTTTCCCGGGGAGCAGCAGATTGTAGCCGTAGGCAAAATGCGTCTTCCCATACTTTGGTTTAAAAACATTTCCCTGTCTTGTGAAGGAAGGGTCCTCTGCCATGCCGCCGGATGCCGCGATGTACGGTCCGAGCGGCCCCTGGGTAAGATCGAGCCAACGGTTACCCTCTGACGATTGCAGGCTCGCGGTGGATTCGAAGCCAAACCACCACTGAGTTCCCCCGGCAGCGGCACTCCGATAGGGCCAAAAGATCTGGTTGTTCTCCGCAAGATAGGACTGGGCTGCCGCATTGAGTTGGGCAATGACATGGGCACTGACGGCGTCTGTGCTCGAGGCATAGACGCTCTTAGCAGCAGGGACAAGAATTGTGGCGAGTCCCACAACGATCGCCACGGCGACAAGCAACTCAACCAAGGTGAAGGCTTGCCTTCCTAGAGTATTGAATTTCGTTCGGATGATTTCCATCGGAGAAGCAGGAGCAGGGTTATGATGGAGAGGAGCATAAGCGGTGCCGTTTCTGGCTCGGGAACTGCCACAATGGCCACGGAGGGGGGGAGTCCGGTTGTTGTGCTTCCATAATCCGAATAGGAACTCAGTGTCTCCCCATCCCACGAGCCAGGACTAATCGTTCGCGAATCCCATCCAACAGAGGAATAGCTCCAGTCATTCGTGGCTGCTGGAGTTCCTGCTTCAAGTCCGCCAGCCACATAGTAGGACCAGTAAGACCCTGTGGAATAATCGGGCGCATTCGTTCCAGCAACCGTAGTGCCTGCATAGGTCAGAGAATCCAGAGAATTTCCCAACCCCCCCCCATAAAACACCATACTCACGCCGAGTGTGGAATTTGAGGCTACCTGCTGCAAGAGATCAGTGCCCGTAAGCAGATTATTGCTGTCGTAGGTGTAGTGATAGATGAACTCCAGAGGCGTCGAGTAGAGCGTCGATTCGTCGATCACCAAGTAGGACAGGTCAGGCCCCGTGCCGATATTGATAATCGTGGGATCCACGCCTGTGAGGACGGCTGCCTCCAGGGAAGCAGAGCAAAGGCCAGAGACAACCAAAGAGAGGAGAAGTTTTCTTAAAATCAACATATGACTATATGATGATATGAATGCATTTGCGTCAAGAAATTTTTATTGCTGAAAAGGAGATAAAGCACTCTTGAGAATTATTTATGAAAATGATTTTGACACCCATTGTCCCGCTCAGGCAATGAAGCCGGATATGACTATCCAACGTAATCGACTTACACTCGTTCCAATCGTTGTCATTCTCTCACTTTCATTGTTTAGCCTCCCGGCTTAATTCCTCACAAAGCATGTCTTTCAGGGCGCTTCCGATCCTGCTTGGAATTCTGGGAGCAGCCTCTTTGCTCTCGGCAGCAGAGGTCGACTGGGAACCGGAAGTTTACCCAAAGGATAATCTCTTCCCTTCACTGGTGGTCGGGACAGCTAGGGTTGATCCTTCCGAAAACATTTTCCCTTCCTGGGGACATCATCACTATGGCGATCCAGCGGGAATTGTCGGGGCTTCGATCTCGGGGCTAAAAAAAGGAGACCAGTTTGCGCTGGTTATCAAGGCCAACAAATTCATGAAAGAAAGTCGCTTCGACGGAGTGGTAAAAAAAGATTCCGCCGATGATCTCGTTGTTCACCCCAAGGTTTCTTATAGGTACGGTCATCTGATGACCATCCAGCAGTCAGAACCTCTGGATGTCACGATGGAGCTCCTTGTCAATGGAGAGAGTCAGGGAGAAAAAACTGATACCGTGACCGTGCGAACGGTAAACGATTGCCTCTTCGGCATGAAGGAATCCAAAGCTGACCAATCCGACTACAGTTGGCTCTTTGCTGCCTATGTGAATGAAGATCATCCCTTGGTGGATCAGTTACTCAAGGAAGCCCTTGATACGGGAATTGTCTCCTCGTTCGACGGGTATCAGGCCAATGGTGACGACGATGTTCTCCTCCAGATCTTTTCCATCTGGAATGTCATGCAACGGCATGGAATGAAATACAGTGACATCACAACCACGGCAGCCGAGAGCGACGGTGTCTATAGTCAGCATGTCCGGCTCTTTGATGAATCAGTGAAAGCAGCTCAGGCCAACTGTGTTGATGGATCGGTTCTACTCGCTGCCTTGCTTCGGAAGATCGGTCTCACCGTGAGTCTTGTGCTGGTTCCGGAACATATGTTCTTGGCTGTAGACCTCAACAAGGATACCCGGATCGGGATCGAAACCACCATGATGGGAGAAGAGAGTCTGGAAACGGTGGATCCTAAGGCAGTTCCCTCCTTTGACAAACTGGCTTCCAAACTTCGGAAGGAGGCATGGAAATCGTTTGAAGGGGCGATTGCCGTAGGCACGAAACGACTGAATAAAGATGCCAAGAAGTTCGACAGCGACGATCTGAGTTATCAAATCATCGATCTGGCAGAAGCTCGAAAAATGGGAATTCTTCCTTTGCGATCCAACGAGGACACCAAGTCTTCCCTCTGAAAAACGATGGTAAGATAGCGGATTCTCTAATCCAAAATCTCCAAGGAGACCTTTTTGCCCTGCTTCTCACCTGCGGCATTTAGCAGCTCACGAACGGCATTGATCGTACTGCCTCCCTTGCCAATGAGGCGACCGACATCACTCTTCCTCAGGGAGAGGGAATAAAAAATCTTTCCCGCTTCCTCCCGATGGGCCAAAACCGCCTCATCAGGGTGTTCGACGAGTTGCTGCACAACATAGCGCAGAAACTCGTCCATAAGCTATCAATCAGGCAACCGCAGGCGATTCAGCACTACCGGCCTTGCGGGCCTTGGTGATGAAGCTCTGCACCGTCTGAGAAGGACGGGCCCCAACACTGAGCCAATACTCGGCACGGGAGAGGTTGATCTTGTAGTTGTCACCGGCCTGCTTCGGATCGTAATGACCGATCAGTTCGATGAACTTGCCGTCACGAGGACTGCGCTGATCAGCCACCGCAATACGGTAGAAAGGATGGTTGCGTGCGCCTTCGCGTCGGAGTCGGATTGCTACTGCCATGGGAGTCGGGTCGGTAAGTTTTGGTTCAGAGCCAAACCCCGGGCTCCGCCGGAAGCGGAACGGGACATTTGGGCCATCATTTTTTTCATTTTTCCCGTGTTCTTGGCGAGTTTTTTCATCTGGCCGAAACGCAACAGGAGATTGTTTACCTCAGTGACGGAATTGCCGCTGCCGCGGGCGATGCGCTGGCGACGTCGCGCGTTGAGAATCTCGGGGCGCTTCCGTTCGCCGGGCGTCATAGAGAGAATGATCGCCTCGACTCGCTGCAGTTCTTTTCCGTTTACTGAAGGACTAGGGAGATTAGCCGCCCCGGGAAGCATGCCAAGCAAATTTTCCAAGGGCCCCATCCGTTTGATCATCCGAAGCTGGGCCAGGAAGTCTTCCAGATCAAAGGAAGCACTTTTCATTCGGGCTTCCAAACGGGTCATTTCTTCCACTTCGACAATCTCTGCAGCCTTTTCGACGAAACTGACAATGTCGCCCATGCCAAGAATCCGTCCCGCCAGACGCTCGGGATGGAACGGCTCGAATTGCTCCACCTTCTCACCGACACCGGCAAATTTGATGGGCTGTCCCGTCACCGATCTCAGCGAAAGGGCAGCGCCACCGCGGGCATCACCATCGAGTTTGGTCAGGATTAATCCGGTGAGACCGAGTGCCGCGTGAAATTTCTCAGCCACACTGACCGCCTGCTGTCCGGTGGCAGCATCGCAGACAAGCAGGATCTCCTGGGGCCGGATCAATTCCTTGAGCCGGATCAGTTCCTCAACTAGAGAATCATCGATTTCACGACGCCCAGCCGTGTCATAAATTTCCACATTCCCGCCCTGCGTTTCACACCAGGCAAGGGCGCGCCGGGCCGCAGCCAGCACATCCTTTTCCGAGGCATCAGGACGAAAGACCGGAACCTCAATCTGCTGGCCAAGAGTGACCAGTTGATCAATGGCTGCGGGACGCACCAGATCGAGAGCAATCAGGAGCGGGGAGCGGGCTGTCTCCCCCTGCATCGTGCTGAAGAGGCCGGGATTTTTGAGAAGTCGTGCCAGCTTGGCCGAGGAAGTCGTTTTGCCGGCACCATTGAGACCGACAATCAGGATGCGGGTCGGTTTTCCAAAATTGAGCGGGGCGTTGTCGCCTCCAAGTAAGGCGGTCAGCTCGTCATGGAAAATTTTGACGATCTGCTGACCTGGCGTAACGCTCTTGAGCACTTCTTCCCCCATGGCCCGATCCTTGACCTTGGCGATGAATTCCTTGGCGACGCTGAAATGAACATCGGCATCGAGCAATGCAAGGCGCACCTCGCGCAGCGCATCGGAGATATTCGACTCGGAGAGACGCCCGTGACCCCTAAGGTTCTTGAAAGTCTGCTGGAGCTGATCGGAGAGCTTGGAAAACATGGTGCGTTGGAAAAAGTGGAAAGTGAGAAGGTTAAAGTCGGCGAAACTCATCCTCCGTCAAACAGGACTGTTTCAGGATAGAACGGAAAGTTCCTAAAGGAATATCCTTTGTATGCATCGCCACATAGGTCTGTCGACCATCCGCATGACGCACCACCACATGAGAACCACTCTGTCTGCGAATCTCAAATCCTGCACGCTGCAAGCGTTGCAGCACTTCCTTTGCCTTGAAGGGCATGATTAGACCTCAACCGTAGCCAAAAGGGACTCTTGGGCGGGCGCAGGTGTTTCTCCATGCTCCCTCTTTTCTTCAACCCAAAGTTGGATCAGATCGCGAGCCGCATCCTTGGCAGCCTCAATGCCGTAACCGTGCGTCGTCAGCCCGAGGGACGGAACATGAGCGTAGTAGAGCCCGGGCTCTTCCAGGACATCAGCCGACTCGATCAGAACCGAATACTTCATTACAGAATTTTAACCTCTCCAACTCGTTTGTCGACGTCGACTTTTGCTTTTAGTCCGTTGTTTTTTATTGGGTTAATGACTACAAGGGCTTTTTACCCCCCCACATATTTCAAGATTTTTTCTGGCAGCATGTATCCCGGCTTTAATCCAAATTCCCGAGATCGGTCATCGGAGCCGAGCAGGTGAAGTTCTCGCAGCGATAGAGGGCCGCTTTGCCATGAACCGGTTTCATGTCGGCAAAGATGGGGTTCTGTTCAGAAATCCAGCGCTGCCCTTCTCCTTCATCCGCCAAAAGCAGAACCTGATTGGGATGAAATCCTTTGCGTGCGGCAGCAAGAAGAGCCTCGGTGTCGGGTGCTCCCGGTGTGCCAGCCACCACAATCTGTCTCCCCGCTGAGAGACTATAAGCGAGCGCCACGAGAAGCTGCGGAACGGCGGCAGGCATCCCCTCCAGGGTGCGACCAGAGAGCGAGAAGATTCGCTCCGCTTTCTTCACGGCCTCACCATCACCCAGCATACGTGAGAGGCGGAGAAGATTCAGAGCGGCCACGGAATTCGCGGAAGGTTCCGCACCGTCATAATCTTCCTTGAGACGCACGAGCAAATGAGGATCTCCCGCAGCACTGCTGAAGTACCCTCCTCCCGATTCGTCCCAGAAGAGTCGATCCATGATGGACTGCAACTTCACAGCCCATTGGAGCCACCCCAACGAATTTAATGTCCCGCAAGTGGCCTCGTACAGATCGAGCAGTCCCTGAATCAGAAAGGCATAATCCTCCGCAAAGGCCTTCTCCAGAGTTTTCCCTTCCCGCCAGCTTCGTCGAAGTTCCCCAGAGGAAGGATCGCTCAGATGCACCCGGATGAACTGTGCGGCCGTTTCGGCAATCTCAAGAAATTCTGAATTTTTCAAGATCGCCCCAGCCTTGGCAAAGGCCGAGATCATCAGACCATTCCAAGCGCAGAGAATTTTGTCATCGAGATGCGGGCGAGGACGTTTCGATCGCGTCTCAAAAAGTATCTTTCTCGATGCGGCAAGCGACTCCGCCACAGCCTCCACAGGAATCCCAAGATATGCCGCCGTTCCGCCGACCGTCCGTTGCTGCATCAGCACATTCTTCCCGGTCAGTTCACCATGAGGATCGCTCGCAGGATCGACATTCCCAGGAGCCCGAACTCCGTAGTGTTCACAGAAGAGTGCGGCAGCTCCCTCCTCCAAGGCAGATTCGATTTCCTCACGGGTCCAGACAAAGAAGGCTCCCTCCGCGTGCTCGGNNCTGCCACGCCTCCAGATAAGCCACGGCAAGCTGGGCCTGATCGTAGAGCATCTTTTCGAAATGCGGCACATGCCAAAATCGATCCACGGAGTAGCGGTGAAATCCTCCTCCGAGATGGTCATGAATCCCTCCGGCTGCCATTCTGTCGAGCGTTCCCAAGACAAGGGAAAGCAGTTGAGGATCCTCCGTGGAACCGGCAACCGCCTGGCGCAACAGAAAATAGAGGACGGAAGGGCGTGGAAACTTTGGAGAGGATCCGAATCCCCCCCATTGCTCGTCATAGGTGCGCTGGAAATACTCCGAGGCTCTCACTAAAGCCCCGGCAGGATCACCCTTCTCCCCTCTACCACTCCTCACGCTTTCCTGAAGTGCAGCAACTGAACGGGCGGCTTCCTTTTCCACCGCCTCGCGGCTCTCCTGCCAGACTTGGGCAATTTGTGTGAGGATCGAAGGGAATCCCGCGCGCCCATGCCGATCTTCCGGAGGAAAATAGGTGCCGCCGAAAAACGGTTTCAATTCCGGTGTGAGCCAGACACTCATCGGCCACCCTCCGCTTCCGCTCATAGCCTGCACATAGGCCATGTAGAGCCGATCCACATCGGGGCGCTCCTCGCGATCCACCTTCACGCAGACAAAGTGCTCGTTCATCAATGCCGCGATCCCGGCATTCTCAAACGACTCATGCGCCATCACATGACACCAGTGACAGGTCGAGTAACCGATCGAGAGAAAGATCGGCTTCTGCTCCCGCTGCGCCAACGCAAAGGCCTCATCGCCCCACGGATACCACGCCACGGGATTCTCCTTGTGCTGGAGCAGGTAGGGCGAGGTGCAGGAAGCGAGATGATTCATGGGGAAAAGGATGAAAGCTGAAACTTGAAACCTGAATATCAGAAATCAGACCTCGCGCAGAGACGCAGAGACGCTGAGAAATTACTGATCCAGAAAAACATTTCTCTCTTTCTCTGCGCCTTTGCGTCTCTGCGCGAGATTTTCATTCCCTTATTCTGAGAGCAGATCGGGTTGCGAATCAGAACGANNGGCTCGTGGACATCCTCCAGCGTTCCAGCCTCTTCACCGACCGCGACGGCGAGAGAATTCACACCGACCGGGCCACCACCGAATTTGTGAATGATCGCCTCAATGATCCGTTTATCCATCTCGTCAAATCCCTCCTCGTCGATATCAAGCATGGTAAGAGCCTTCGAAGCGGTCTCCTTGTTGATCACTCCCTTCGCCCGCACCTGGGCAAAGTCACGCACCCAGCGCAGGAGGTTGTTGGCGATGCGGGGTGTTCCGCGAGAACGTCGGGCTACTTCGTGTGCACCCTCCTCATCGATCTCCACACCGAGCAATCCTCCCGTGCGCAGGACGATTTTTGCCAATTCCCCCGACTCGTAGTAATCGAGACGGCAGTTCATGCCGAAGCGTGACCGCAACGGGGAACTGATCATTCCTGCCCTCGTCGTTGCGCCAATCAGCGTGAACCGCGCGAGATTGAGCCTGACACTGCGGGCATTCGGCCCCTGGTCGATCATGATATCGACACGGAAATCTTCCATGGCCGGATAGAGGTATTCCTCGATGGCAGGCTGCAGTCGGTGAATCTCGTCGAT
>DKEN01000059.1:0-15489 GCA_002452515.1 Spartobacteria bacterium UBA6821
CCGGAGATTCTCGCCAAGGTGGCCGAGTATCGCGAAACCTGCCGCCGGATTCTGCGCGGTGAGGACCCCCGCCTTCTCGTCATCGTCGGCCCCTGCTCTATTCATGACACCGTTTCCGCCCTTGATTATGCCGGGCGCCTGAGCGCCCTCGCCAAGGAGGTGGAAGACCGCCTCTTCATCGTGATGCGAGTCTATTTTGAGAAACCCCGCACGACCGTCGGCTGGAAAGGCCTCATCAANNCCGTATCTCAATGATTCCGGTGATCTGGCGCACGGCATCGAGGTGGCCCGCCAACTTCTGCTGGATGTGGCCGCCATGGGACTTCCAGCGGCGACCGAAACGCTCGATCCGATCATTCCCCAATACATCGCTGATCTGATCAGCTGGTCGGCCATCGGTGCACGCACTACCGAGTCCCAGACCCACCGCGAGATGGCCAGCGGTCTCTCCATGCCTGTCGGATTCAAAAACGGTACGGATGGCAGCGTCCAGACGGCCGTGGACGCCATGCGCTCCTCCTGCAATGGGCACAGTTTTCTCGGCATTGATCAGGATGGCATCACCAGCATCATCAAGACGGCCGGCAATCCCGACGGCCACCTCGTCCTGCGCGGCGGTCGTGACGGTGTGAACTATCATCCACATCAGACAGCCGATGCTGCCGCCAAGCTCAAGGCGGCCAAGGTCTCCCCTGCCATCATGGTTGATTGCAGCCATGCCAACAGTGGCAAGGATCCGG
The DNA here is from genome assembly GCA_002452515.1 of Spartobacteria bacterium UBA6821. Lineage (GTDB taxonomy): Bacteria > Verrucomicrobiota > Verrucomicrobiia > Chthoniobacterales > UBA6821 > UBA6821. The sequence continues at coordinate 741 of DKEN01000059.1, forward strand.
CCCGTCAACCCGAGGTCTGGAAAAGCATCCTGGAGCAGCGTGCCGCAGGCCGCACCGACATCGTTGGCGCCATGCTGGAGAGCCATATCGAACGTGGCAGTCAGGCGCTCGAAGGTGACCCCTCCAAGCTCCGTTACGGCGTCTCGATCACTGACGGCTGCCTCGACTGGGAGACGACCGCCGATTTGCTGCGCCAGTTATAGGGTTTTACCGCTGTCATCCCGTGAGCATTCTCATCCGGGACCTTCCCTTTGCCGCTCTCGATTTCGAATCGGCCGGAGAACGCCCCAATGAAGCCGGTGTCCCGATCCAGATCGGCATCGCCTGGATGCAGAACCAAACACCGGATCCGAACTCTTTTTTCCGCAGCTACCTTCGGGCGGAGCGTCGGGTCACCTGGGCGGCACAGCAGGTTCATGGCATCAGCAGCGCCGATCTTAAGAATGCGCCAGAATTACACTCTCTCTGGCCGGAATTGAAAACACGACTCGGCAACCGATGGATTGTCGCCCATGGCAGCGGCACGGAAAAACGCTTCCTACGCGCCTTCCCGTTGCATGGCTTCGGCCCCTGGGTGGATACGCTGACTCTTAGCAGGAAAATTCTGCCCGGACGTTCCTCGTACGCCCTCTCTGATCTCGTCACCGAGTTGGGGCTGATCGATGAGGCTAGGGGACTCTTGCCGGATTTCCGATGGCACGAAGCCCTCTCGGATTCCCTCGCCTCACTACTCCTTCTGAGAAAACTGATTGATCTCTCCGGGATCAACGACCACCTAGCAGAAATCTTGATGACGCTTTGATGCTCGGCCTGCAGTGAATTCCGGAGTTTTTTAGACGGTCGGCCCGGATGACTTGAAAGCAAAGGCAAAGAACGCAGCCACGCCGAGAAAGAGGAAGGCGACGAGATAATTCCAGGCAAACTTTTCTTTCAGAAACGTAATCGCAAACACCATGAAGACGACGAGCGTGACGACTTCCTGGATAATTTTGAGCTGGAATCCTGAGAATTCGAGGTAGCCGAGACGATTTGCCGGTACCGCTAGGCAGTATTCGAGCAGCGCAATCGCCCATGAAATCAAGATCGCTTTCCAGAGCGGCCAGTCATGCCCGTATTTCAAATGCCCATACCAGGCGAAGGTCATGAAGATATTTGAAAAGGTCAGCAGAAGAACAGTGATCATAGGATTGATGCGTTATTGGTTGGATTTTGAAATCGTTTATCGAGTGTTTCCGGCATGAAGAAATAGAGGACGCCGAATGCCGCAGAAGCAACAGAGGCAAGGAAGAGAAAACCGGCTTTGGAGCCAAAATGATGCACCATGGAACCGGCGATAACCTGACTGAACGAAGCGCCAATACCGACCGCTGTGCCGATGGCCCCAAGGGTGATGTTGAAGCGGCCCGACCCCCGCGTAAGGTCGGCGATCACGAGAACCGAGACAACCCCGAATATCCCCGCCGCCACGCCATCCAGAATCTGGATCGCGACTAGCGCACCCGTGTTTGCGGTGAGCGTATAGAGAACGCCGCGTATCGGCAGGACTCCGAATGCGACGAGGAGCAGTGGCTTCCGACCCCATAATACCGCTTTCCGCCCAGACCAGGAGGAGAGCACTGTGATGACAAGCTGAGTAGTCACCACGCACGCCGACATGAACATCATCGAGCTTCGACCATGACCCTTAGCCAGCATCTCACCCAAGAGCGGCAGCATCGCGGCGTTCGCAAAGTGGAACATCACGGCACAGACGAGGAAGATGACCAGTGGACGATCCCGGAAGAGCACCCAAACACTTTCCGCTTTGCGGACATTCCCGCCGTCATCTGCGCCACGGGCGGTCTCGTAGTCAATCTCGGCAGGTCTGATGAGAAGCAGGGCAAGCATCGTGGGGAGGGCCAGAACCAAGACGAAGAAGAAGATGCTCCTGTTGGAAACAAAGTAGCCGAGAAGCCCCATCGATACAGCAGCCGTCACGTTACCTGCCGAGTTGAAAGTCTGATTGCGACCTTGGCGGATGTCGAATGCGGCACGCCCTACGACTCCGAGTGAAACTGCACAGATGGCCGGGCCAAAAATGCTCGATGTGCCACCAATGAAAAACTGGGCGGACATGACGGGCCAAAAGGTTGGCATAAACGCAATCATCACTGCTCCCAAGGCGAGCCCGATAATCCCAGAGGCAATCAACGCTCGTTTTGAGCGTAGACGGTCAACCAAGGCACCTGCCGGGGTCTGGGTCAGGATACCAGCAATCCCGCCGACCATGAGCGCGAGCCCAACGCGCTCCTCATTCCACAGGTAGCCAGCAAGGTAGATCGCGAGGAATGGTCCGACGCCCGTCTGGACATCAGCAAGAAAGAAATTTAGCCAATCCAGACCACGCAACGTTCCCTGTGATGGGGATATTGGTCTCAATGGAGGAGTCAAACTCGCAGGTGTACTTGTTATCAGTGATTTCCAAATTTATTTAGCGTCTGGATTGTAGGCCGTGGGTTTTCACTTTTCCATGGGGTTTGAACCCCATGCGTACTTTCGTGAAAATGGAAAAGGGCGAGACTGGTAATCCATCATCGCTCAGGCGTTGGACGCCCCGTGATCCACTCACGAAATCAGTAGAAATTCCCTCCCGCTCATTCGTCCCCATGGTCGTAATTACTCTGGGTTTTCGGAGTATCGTCGAGTCCTCCTTATCGGGCCTACAGAGTAAATCGACGATNNCGTTAGGTCATCTCGACGATATGCCGATCAATGACATTTCCACTTCCGATTTCCTGATTGTCGGCTTGCAGTGAATTCCGGAGTTAGATTTGCACTGTATGCCGGAGTTTTTTTGCGGTGATTTTCGGATTCGGTTTCCAAAGATCTGAATCCCGAAAGCCATCACGCTGAACTGATCACATCCGAGAGATAGGGGATTCGTTCCGGTAGTCCATCCATGTCTGGTCAAGCATGTCATAAACAACAATCCCAGCGGCCCGGTATGGAGTGGTGAGATGCTGACGCCTTGATGCGCCGTTCCTCCATGCACGAAACCTGACTCTTTGGCAGAAAACTCGGGCGCTGTATTGATAATGAGTTATTATTATTGACTGGTGCCGCGCGCTGCTATTGATCTTTGATTCTCAACAAGCTCGCTCAATGAAAACTCGTCTTTCAGTCTCCGATTCGTCCCGCCGTCCCTCCTCTCTTGCACCCATCAATCTCGCGGCTCTTTGCGGATGCCTCCTCATGACACCAAACAGCCCTGCCCAGCAGACGACCGTCTCCAACAGTACCGCGCCCTCATCTGCAATCACCAATGCTCTTAGCCTTCCCGAAGTCGTTGTCTATGGCCAACAGATCGACCAGGCAATGGACAAGGTCGTTCCGAGCCTTGGGGCGACCAAATACACCATTAACGAACAACAGATTAACGACCAGTCCGAGGGGGAGAATGCCCCGCTCTCCCAGACCCTGTTAAGAGCCCCGGGCATGGCAGAGGATCAGTACGGCCAACTCCACCTGCGCGGAGAGCATGCTTTTTTGCAGTACCGAATCGACGACGTGCTCCTGCCTGAAAACCTTCAAGGATTCGGCGAGGAATTCAGTCCGCGCTTCATCAAAAACATTTCGGTGATCGACGGCACATTGCCCGCCCAGTTCGGCTTTGCCACGGCGGGTATCATCGACATCCATACCAAGAGCGGCCAGAGCACGGGCGGAGGCGACCTCACGATGTACGGTGGTGCCTTCAACACGGTCAATCCGAGCTTCGAGTTTGGCGAGACCGCCGGCAAATGGAGCGTCTACCTGCAAGGCGGCTACCTCTTCGACTCCCTCGGCATCAACAACACCACCTCCAGCCGAAATGCGATCCATGACAACACCTGGCAGTTCAAGGGATTTGCCGACATCTCCTTCCTGATCGACGAGACCAGCAAGGTAAACCTGCTGCTGGGCGGGAACAACAGCTACTTCCAGATTCCGGTCAACCCGGGCCAACCCTCCCAGTACACCCTGAATGCCGCCGCTAAGTCCGCCTATGACTCGTCCAATGTCGCCGATAATCAGGTCGAGCAGAATTACACCGGCATTCTCAGCTACAAGAAGACGGAAGAGGATCTCAGCTTCCAGCTTTCGGGCGTCTTTCAGCAAAGCGGCATCAATTTCATGCCAGATCAGCAGGGGGATCTCATCTTCAACGGAGTCACAAGCGCCATACAGCGACAACTCACCGCAGAGGGAATCAATGAGGATAGCAGCTACCATCTCAACGACCAGCACACCCTCCGCGCGGGGATGACTCTCACCTTTGAAAATGCCTCCATCAATACCCAGAATCAGGCTTTTCCCATAGCTCCCGATGGCACCATCGGCACCAGTCCCATCTCCATCCCCAATAACAGCACCCTCAGTGGCGCCCTCTGGGGGTTCTACCTACAGGACGAATGGAAGCCAATCCGTCACCTGACTGTGAACTTCGGAGCGCGGTTCGACGCTGTGACCGGATGGCTCAATGAGAATCAGGTCAGCCCGCGACTCAATGCTTCCTACGAACTCACAAGCAATACCGTCATCCACGCGGGTTATGCACGCTACTTCACCCCTCCTCCGCTTGAAACCATCCAACAGAGCACAGTGACCGCGTTCGCGGGTACGACCGCAGCACCCGAGGTCAGTCAGAGCAGTCCGGTGCAGGCGGAAAGGTCTCATTATTTCGATGCCGGCGTCACCCAGAAAATCGCGAAGGGGTGGAACTCGGGAATCGACGCCTATCTCAAGCTTGCCGACCAGCAACTCGACGAAGGGCAGTTCGGCAACGCAGTGATTTATTCCCCTTTCAATTATCAGCATGGGAGAATCTACGGACTGGAACTGACCACGGATTACCAGAACGGGGGCTTCCGCACCTATGACAACGTGGCCGTGAGCCGAGCCCAGGGTGAGAACATCGACTCAGCTCAATTTCTCTTTGGCCAACAGGAACTTAACTACATCCAAAATCACTGGGTCTATCTCGATCATGACCAGCGGGTGACCTTCTCAACCGGGGCTTCCTATCAGTGGTACAAAACTCTCTTTCTAGCCGACCTCACAGGAGGCACCGGCCTGAGAACTGGCTTCGCCAACACTCAGTCTATGCCAGCCTGCGCCACGGTGAACCTGGGCATTCAGCAAACGATCCACATCACGGGAAATCAGGAACTGAAACTCCGACTCGATGTCGTCAACGTACTGAATACCCCTTACGAACTCCGCAATGGCACGGGCATCGGCGTGGCGGCCCCCTCCTACGGGATGCCACGGGGACTCTTTGGCACCGTAAGCTATTCCTTCTAATACCAATGACCCACCTATTCCTCAAAGGAGGCCCCATCATGTGGCCGCTCCTGATCCTTTCCGTTGTCTCCATGACCGTCGTGTTGGAACGGATTGCCTTCATGATTTCCGTGACGCTCAAACGCCAAACCGCCTCCGTGGAAGCGATCCTCACGGCTGTGGAGTCGGGAAAAATCCCCCGGGCGCTTGAGATAGGACGGGACTCTACGGATTATGTCAGCCGGACTCTGATCTATGCTCTCGATCATCGGGACAAAGCCTTTAGCTCCGCTCTTCTCTATGCCGCCGGGGTAGAGTTGAAGCGGTTCAATCGGGGGCTTTCCATTCTGGATACAAGCANNACGCTGGCCCCTCTGCTTGGCCTGCTGGGCACCGTTACAGGCATGATCCACGCATTCGGCCTTCTTGGCACACAGGAGTTGAATGCACCTGTGGCCATCACGGGAGGGATTGCCGCGGCTCTGATCGCAACGGCTTTCGGCCTTGGAATTGCCATCCTCTCCCTCATCCCGTTCAACTTCCTGAATTCGCAGGCGGAGCAGGCGCGTCACGAGATTGAGGATGCCGAAACCCGCCTCGAACTCCTGCTGCATCCCAAGATGGAAGTCACAACCAGAGAAACGTCGGAATCATGATCATCCCATCGCCGAGATCGCAACGCCGGGCGCGTATCGAGATCGTCCCGCTGATTGATGTCATCTTCTTTCTGCTGGCGACCTTTGTCATGGTCTCCCTTTCCATGATCCAGAACAAGGGCATCACGGTAAACCTTCCGGTGGCCTCATCAGCGGTGCCCCAGAAACAGGAAAACCCCGTGAGCATCAGTCTCACCGACAAGGGGGAGATCTATTTCAATAAGGAAAAGGTGGATATTGAAACCCTCCAACAGGATCTCAATCGCCTGAAAGCTCAGGAAAATGATCCCAAGGTTTTCATTCATGGCGATGCCAAGGCCAACCTCGGTGATTTCACCACGGTCATCGACAGCATCCGCAAGACCGGCATCACCAAGATTGCCATCCAGACCAAAAGTGGAACTGCCGCCANNAGCTTGTGATGTCTGTCGCAAGGGAAAAGAGGCTGAAGATTTCACCCTATTGGTGGTGGCTGCTGGTGGCACTGCTGTTCCATGCGGCGCTCTTTCTTGGGTTGAATTCAAAACTCGTTCAACCGGCACAGTTCGATGTCTCAAGTGGGAAAAATGCCCAGGATGTCTCCCTGGAAGCATCCGAGGAACCTCCCTCACCCCCCGCCACACCTCCTCCTGTTCCACTTCCCATTCCCCCCAGTCAGCCGACTCCAGCTCCTCCCAAATCGGATGACGTCGTTGTTCCTATTGTCTCTAAAGCCATCCCCTTTCCCATTTTCACTCCCACACCGTTGCCTCCCACCGCAACACCGAAGCATTCCGAGAGCATCCACTCCAGCCCCCCAACTCATCCTTCGTCAGCGCATCACGACATCACGCACATAACGGAACATCATGAGGCGTTACCGGGTGGAGAGAAAGGTTCGGCAGGGAATGGAAAAGTCTCTTATCTGGAAAATCCCGAGCCTCCCTATCCCGAAGCGGCCCGTGACGCCCAGATTGAGGGGAGAGTTGAACTGATGGTGAGCGTCAACGCCACCGGTATCGTCGCCAATGTGCGGCTTGTCCATACAAGCGGCGATCCGTCACTGGATCAAAGCGCCCTCCAAACCGTCCGCACACGCTGGAAATTCCGTCCAGCCAGAGCAGCAGGAATTCCGGTCTCTTCCCAGGTTCTCGTCCCGATCACCTTCCGACTTGCAGAGTGACTCCAAGCGAAGACGTTCCCCCTACTGCATTCCAAAGTAGGATCTTTCGTTGTTCTTTCATGGGTGCTCGTTCACTGCGTTGCTTGCTCTGAGAGCCATAGAAGGGAACTCCAATCCCTACCACGCTATAGAGTCGCTGTAGATAAGCTTGAAAACCATATTCCTTTGGAATTTCAGAACTCCGGAGGTTGCGCCAGAAAAACTCCGGGATTCAGTGCAAAACTTGCGCTTCTTTGACCCTTGTCTTTGGTCGCGCAGTCAGGATTTTGCGCAGATATCCGGAGTTCCTAGTAGGGCATTTTCTGGGGCTTACTGCTTCAACTCCGAGATTCAGTGCAAAAGACTCCGGAGTCAGATTTGCGCTGTATGCCGGAGTTTTTTTGCACTGAATTTCGGAGTCAACTCCCAAAGCTCTAAATCCCCATCCGCGCCGATCATCCGCCGGTTCACCTGGCCCGACGGATTGAGAGTGTCCTTTTGAGATTCGTCAAAGACTCCTATCCATGTCCCGCCTCATGTCCTCTGAATTCGCAGTAACGGTCGCTAGCGTTTTGCTGTGTTCTCAGTCCGCTTTTTACCTTGCATCCGAAATCGTACGGGATTAGATCGTGCGCATGAGCACCGGTTCTTGCTTCCCATTGCGTTACACGCTGGGCTTTCATGCCGCAAAAGCATGCGAGCAGGAGAGGGTGGTGCGATGAGATTGTTTTCAAAATTACTTTGCACGAATCTTGCGGTTCTCTCTGTCATCACGGCGTGCAGCACACACCCGGCGCAACGGATCGAGGTCGCGAAGATCAAGCCCTCGGAGGTTTTGACGGGCCCGTACAGCTTTTTCGTGCCGCCTTATAGTTATTATTATTTTCATCACATGGACCAGCTCGGGTTCCGTCTGGCCTGGATTCGCCATAAGGGGCCGGCGTACGCCCTGCAAGAGCCTAATGCGCCATTTACGGCGACTTATTCGTATCGTGGCCACACTTATTCCCTAGAGGATTACTATCAGCGTAATGCTGTGCTGGGATTTCTTGTTCTGAAGGATAATCAGATAATTACTGAACGGTACTTCCACGGCTCGGATCAAAATTCGCGATTTTATTCGATGTCGGTGCAGAAATCGATGACTTCGACGCTCATCGGGATAGCGCTCGAAGAGGGTCTGATTGGCTCCCTCGATGATCCGGTGACGAAATACCTGCCTGATCTCCGGATGAGCGGGTACAATCGCGTGAGTATTCGGCAGTTGCTAAAAATGGCGACGGGCATCGGCGCTTCGGAAAATGCGCTGGATCCGCAATCCAGTTTCCATGAGTTTGCCTGGATGACGGTGGCGGGGACGCCCCCCTTATCTGAATATCTCAGGTCACTGAAGGCTCAACCCGGGGTAAAGCCGGGAACGGTTTTCGATTACGAATCGGTCAATACAGCGGTACTGGGTTTGATCATCAAAAAGGCTTCGGGCATGCCGCTCAACGAATACATGCAGGCGAAACTTTGGAGTAAAATCGGCGCGCAGAGTGACGCCTTTATTTTCCGCGCTCAGTCGCAAAAGGACCAGGGAGCCTATGGATGTCTATGTGCCACCTTGCGCGATTACGGGCGTTTCGGGCTAATGATGATGAATGGCGGAACTCTCGGCGGCACGCAAGTGGTGGGNNCGACCGCCCTCCTCCGGCGGCTATGCCTACCAATGGTGGATTCCCCAGGGGCACGACGGTGCTTACCAGGCTGCGGGAATTTTTGGCCAGCTCATTTATATCAACCCGGCCACGCATGTCGTGATCGTTGAAACTTCCGCCTGGCCGCAGTCCGACCCCGATGCGCGCTGGGACGAGATGGACAGGGTCGCTGAGACGATATCGGCCAAGATTTCCGCCCCGGCACAAAGCCATTAGAGTATTTTCGATACAGATGGAGGTGAACGAAGCCANNCCTCCACGCCTTATCCACCAACCCAAGCACCATGATTAATGGAGAAACCGCCAAGTTCCTCGGTTGGACAAAATTGCATAAAAAAGATACGAATGGGACATTACAAGAAAGCAATGGTCTTTTCTGCCTCAAGAAAGATAATCAGAGGGGAATATTGGTGGGGTGCGAACTACCTCTGCTTAGTTTCACACCAGAAGTTCTAGCGGCTGCTCTAAGCAATCAACACAGACCCAAGTAACAGACCACCAACTCAAAAAAACCCATGAAAAAACTATCACTTCTTTGCCTCTTAGCCCTAGCAGGCTGCATTAGTGCAATCAGTACAAGCAGTGCAAGAGCACAAACTTACCATCCTACAGAAGCAGTCATTAAATACATGACCTTCACAAACAAAAAGACCTCGCAAGGAAACCCAATACCAAATTGGTGGGTTGAAAGCGAATATAAGTTGGACTCCCATAAGTTTTCTCCTGAAATTGATGAAGAACTCAGTGAAGCGCAAAAGATAATGATGTCAATTGACCCAGAAATAAAAGCGGCACACGACTGGGACATTCAACATCTTCCCCTTGCTCCTTGGGAGAAAAAACAACTGGAGGCGCAANNAGCGCAATACTATCAAAGAGTTAATGCAGAAAAAGAAGAAAAAGAAGAAAAAAACCCAATAAACGTCATATTTGGATTAATAGTCATGGGAGGCATAGGAATAATTATTATACTCCCCTTCTTGGCTACCATTATTTCATTAAAAAATATGAGAGGTGCAGCACTACCACTCTGGCTTATTCTCATTTGGGTCATCCCAATCGCTGGATCACTTCTTGCTATCTTTGTAGCTCTCCAAGAGAAAAACCGCAATAGAGGTGTAATTGAACGCTGAATTAGCGAGTTTTCTAACCGCCACATTTTCGAGTTTCTGTTCATGGAATCGTCGAGTCCCGAAAATTACAGTGTAGCTCCTCCTGAATAAAGGAGCCCTTAAGCACTTAGCGACTCGACGAAGAAACGAAAAACCCGCCCTGAATCAACAAGGCGGGTTTTCTATTGAGGCAATCGATGCCTTATGCCGCATCTCGGCGTGAACCACTATGAAAAGATGACATAGGTTTCGTAGCGTATTGGTATGACGAGTACGACAGCAGGAGATCAAATTTTGATCCAGGATAGCCTTGGACGGGTAAGAATACCGAGATGGAGGCAGGTAGCGTTGCTTGAGGAGTACGAGAAGAGCGGGATGAGTGGAGCCTTTGCCGAGCACCTGGGGATCAAGTATCAGACCTTTGCTACCTGGGCACAGAAGAAGAGAAAAAGAGCCAGGGTTGAGCAAAAAGCACCAGAGGAGAGACACCCGGTGCAATGGATGTAGGCGGTGGCGGCAAGTCCTGAAGGAGAAGCGATGAAGACTGGGGTTCTGATCGTGCAGCTTGCTGGAGGAGCGGTGATGCAAATAGGTGACATTAAGGGAGCGCTCCTACTCATCTCCGCGGCAATGGTCTCAGCTTGTTGAACAACGGTCTTAACGGCCTCTTCGGTTAGGTCTGGTGGATATGCGCAAACTATGAAACAAGCTTATCAGGCTTGGTGGCATAGCTGTGGCAGAGGAACTTCACACCACCCATCGTTATCGCCTTTCCGGCGAGGGAATGCCGTGGAGTTCCACTTCCAATGTGATTTCTGCTATCCTCTCTGTTTTTTGCGCGTCGAAGTCTTCCACTCTTAATCTAGGGCTTCCAGATGAGTTTATGCCCTGTCCGGCTTCCGATGAGAGATTCAGGAATGCTGCTGCTCAGATAGTCGAGCAAGCACCGGGTATCTGGCTATCTGTTCTTGGAGGCCAATCCGATATCGCTCGGGAAATCTTCTTGGCCAATCTCCCCAACATTCGAGTTGCCCACCATGATGGAGCGATCGCTGTCAGCCTGCCTGCTCTCGAAGCCCAGACGTTTCTTCATGATCAATTTTGTGCCCTGCTTCACGCAGGCGTTTCCGAAGCCGATGCCATCAAGGAGATCCATGCTCTTTCGCTGAACTGTGGCATGGCGGCCGATGCTTGGCGGTAGTTGTTTCCTTTACCTGCCTGTTGAAGAGCCGTGTAGGCTCTTCTGTTTTCGATACTCATTGGATCTAAACATCTGGGATCAAGAATCTGTCTTTATTGCCAGAACAACTCCGGAGATCTGTGCAATTGTTTCTCCAGAATTCACTGCAAACATATAAAATAGCCCTTTTGTGCTGCCCCTATCAGTTCCAGAGAAGGAGGTTTATTTTCCTCCATAGTGACACGTTTTTTTCAGAGAGCTGATATAATGGGGATGTGGATGGGTTGCCCGAAATGCTTCATTTTCGCCTTCGGCATACGCCGAGGGCTAATCGCGCCCCAGCTCCAGGTCGGTTCCTTTTTGATTTAAGCTCCCGCCATTTATCCGGCGATGTCATGCATCTGGCGGCAAGTATTCTGCGAGATGACCCGGATTCTAACGAGCTCGACATCTTCTTGGATGGCACCCCCAACACACCCAATGTTGTCTCAGACTCCAGATTTCGCGAATTCGCCAGCTTGCTCGATATAGCCCTGCCTTCATGGCCCATTCTTCTTGTTCGGCAATCCCCAATCACTCCCCTATTAGTTCTTGCCGCTTTGCCCAACATTTCCATTTTCCATCATCCCCATACCGACACATGGGATGTATCGGTTTCTCGTCATGATTTAGAAGGGAGACTTCTTACCCTTGCATCCAATCTTGGGCGCTCCTTTACTAGAGAAGAACGCACCAAGATGCTTTTTGGCTTGGTTGAGGATTTGCAGGATTAGACCCCATCAAATCGTAGGTTGCTCCCGTTTCAGAATTCCAGCCCCGAGATGGTTTCTGAGAGGTTCAAAAAAGCATCTCAAACGCCTAAAAAACGGCCGATTCTCTTCAATGTTGAGACAAGTTGAAAATCCCGATGGCTGCGGAACCGCATATTTACAGGGTGTACCAACTTTAAATCCACTTTGTCTCATCTTTCAGCAGCACATTGTTTCAAAAACAAATGCACCGCACATCCTGATCAAAGAAGTGGTGCTCGGGGAGGGACTCGAACCCTCATGCCTTTCGGCATGCGCCCCTTAAACGCACGTGTCTGCCATTTCACCACCCGAGCAATTGGGGGGCACATCTTACGATGGGTGTCACAGGGATCAAGATAAAATCTCCTCGAGAGACGGCATTGACAGAAATGATGGCCTTGTAATTGCTTCCTATCATGCTGATTGGAAACCATCTGATTCACGCCACTCCACTGTGGGGTTGATAGCAACCTCCCAATGGGTATAGAAAAAGCCACAACCTCTTTACGATGAAAAAACCCTCGCTTCCCCTATTGCTGGTTGCCCTTTGTTCAATACTTTCACCAAATTTATTGTCAGCCTCCACAACGACATTCTGGACGGGGGCGGTTGATGGGGATCTTGGAAATTCCAACAACTGGTCACCGATCGCCAATCCCTATACCCCCGCGTCCGACAGCGATCTGATTTTTAGCTCCAGTGCAAACACTAACCTGACCGGGATCCTGCCGGTAATTTATGTTTCATCTCTTACCTTTAATGCAAACGCCCCCTCCTACACCTTTCATGTTCCCTACGCACAGGGCTTCACAATCGATGGCGGCGGCATCGTCAACAACTCGGGCGTCACCCAGACTCTCTCCATTGATGCGGGAAATGTCACATTTAACAACAGCCCCACCCTTACGGGTGCCACGATTGCGGTCAACGGCTCGACCTCGAATAACAACTATGGGGCACTCTATCTTTTTGGAACCACGAGTGCCGGTAACTCGACGATCATCAACAATGCCGGTACGATTGCTGGTGGCGGTGGGGGGTTCACCATCATCGGGAACACCACCACCCTTTCCAATGCCACGGTGATCAATAACGGCGGCGTTGGCCAGAATGGCTATATCACCATTAACGGCAGCGCCGGAAATGCTACACTCATCGCAAATGGAGGAGCCTCGACAAATCAATCTGGCGGGGTCATCGACTTTCAGGGGGGCACCGGAGCCAATGCAACGATCACCGTGAATGGGGGAAGCGGCTCCAATGCACTAGCAGGCGGAATAGCATTTCAATACAACTCCTCAGCAGGGAGCGCGACGGTAACGTTGAATGGGGGAACAAACGGTGGGGCGGGAGCCTATGCTTTATTCGAAAACACAGCCTCGGGAGGGACTTCAAAATTTGTGGTGAACAGCCATGCTACTCTGGATATCAGCCTAGTGGACTATACAAATACGGTCAGCTTCGGCTCTGTGGAAGGAGCCGGAACAATTGATCTCGGCGGCCGGAAAATTCAGATTGGAAGCCTCAACACCTCCACCTCGATTTCCGGGCTCATCTCGGATGCCGGCCTTGGCGGTCAGACCGGAGGTTCGCTTGAAAAGATAGGTTCAGGCACATTGAATCTCCTTAACAACGACACCTACACCGGGGGTACAATCATCACGGCGGGAGCGCTTGCTGTGAACGGCTCCATTCAAGGTTCAACTGAAGTAAAAAATGGTGCCACTCTGAAGGGAACAGGAACGATTTATGGCACTGTGACAGTGGATGCAGGCGGGACAATCTCGCCGGGCAACAGTCCCGGGACCATCACGATGCGGAGTCTCATTCTCACGAACACCTCCATTCTGGACTTCGAGCTCGGCACGACAAGCGACAAGGTCGTCATCACCACCAGCGGCGGACTCACACTCGCCGGCATTCTGAACATCTCGGACTCCGGCGGGTTCAATACCAACGCGCCCTATGTGCTCTTCAATTATACGGGACCCGTGACGAACAATGGCCTCCAGATTGGCACCGTTCCAGCGGGTTATCTAGCGAGTGATTTTTCGTTTAGCTTGACCAACGGACAGATTAATTTTCTTTACTCACCGGTCCCCGAACCAACGACCGTAGTGCAGTTTTTCCTGAGCGCCATGCTACTAGTACCCCTTCTCCTTCGCAGACGCATCCCACTCGGAAGGAATGCTTAATTGACAGGCTCCGACACTGGCTGCCGGATAAGAGGGTTGATTGGTAAACTCACTTGTTGAGCCACAAAATTTATGAGCAACCGCATCCGATGGGGCATCTTGGGAACCGGTGGCATTGCGAATTCCTTCGTTAAAGATCTGAAAGCCACCGGCCACCAGGTGACGGCTGTCGGATCGAGAACCTGTGAAGCGGCGGAGCGGTTCGCCGCGCAACACGGCATTGCAAGGGCGCACGCCTCCTATGAGGCCCTTGTGCATGATGATCAGGTTGATGTTGTCTATGTCTCGACCCCTCATCCCTTTCACCTGTCAAACGCTCTGCTGGCTCTGGAGGCTGGCAAACATGTCCTGGTTGAGAAACCTCTGACGATCAATGCCAGCGAGGCACGAGCGTTGGAAGCCGTTGCCAAGCAAAAAGGTCTTGTCGCCCTTGAGGCCATGTGGACGCGATGGCTGCCTCACATGGTTCGTATTCGGGAGATTCTCGCGAGCGGTGCCTTGGGAGAACTTCGCACTCTGTTGGCTGACCACACCCAGAAGCTCCCCGATGACCCTGCGCACCGCATTAACGCGCTTGAACTTGGAGGAGGTGCCCTGCTTGATCTCGGGATTTATCCGATCTCCTTTGCATCGCAACTCTTTGGCAAACCGACCAGCATCGTGGCCACGTCCA
>DKEN01000059.1:15507-32836 GCA_002452515.1 Spartobacteria bacterium UBA6821
TGAAAACCCGTGGAATGGAGTTTCAGGCCGATGAACTGGAGCGCTTGGTGAACACCGGCCAGCTCTCAGGAACCATTCTTCCGATTGCGGAAAGTGTGGCCATCATGGAAACGCTCGATGAAGTACGGCGCCAAATCGGATTAAAATACCCCGGTGAATGATCAGGGTGCCGATTGTTGTATCAACCAATCCCAGTGAAAGAGGTGGTGGGTTACATTGCCCAGCAGCATGTCTCGAGTCTCAGCGGCACTGAAGCGGTCGATCATATTCAGCCTCTTGGCCAGAATGACACCCTGTGGAGGGGATTGATCTAGTGGCAGACTGACGACGACAAATTCTGACGGGGGGGGCTTTCTCCAGTGGTCGTAGCGCTTCATCACGGCGCCCGGCAGTAGGAATCCATAGCTCTCTTCACGGGCATTGAAGTTAGCCGGGACTGAAACCTCACAGCCGTTGACAGCTTCGGCTCCTTCGCCAGTGAAGAGTCCCGGCCCATAATCTAACGGCATCAAAAAAATCGTGTAGCAGAGATAGACGAAGAGAATCGCGGGGGCCAGAAGTTGGCGCGTCAGTTCCTGTCGTGTCAGCCCGAAGCCAACAAGCAGCAGGCCGCCAAGGGGAATCAGAATGGCCCAGAGTGGATAGAGCGTGCCAATCCCTGCGGCGTGTTGCAGCAGCAGCGCGAGTCCCGTCAAACCAAGCATCACGACAGCGGCAGCAGACAACGTGACACTCAGGATCCAGCGGGGTAAGTGTCCGAGCCTCAAGGCCAAAAGCAGCGCCAGAGCGGGCATGGCAGGGAGGAGGTAGCGTTCATCCCGCTGATTGGGGAGGCAGAAGAAAGCGGCGAGGACTAGCATCCAAATCCAGGGCAGCACCTCAACCGAACCGAGGTGACGGCGGCGCTTGCAAGCATCGACACCGAGAGCAACGACTACCAGCGCGAGAAGTCCAGCATTGAGCGGGTAAGAGACAACGATCCGCCAGATGCTCGACTGCCCCCAGATCAGATTGAGAAAATAGTTCTCACCCCCTGTATTAAACTTCCCGACATTCTCCCTGAAGACGAAATCCCGCAGCACCTGCATCGGGTGCGGGTCGAGCCAGAACCAGAGAGAGAAAAACATCAGCGCACCGATGAGGGTCAGGCCGAGCCTCAAGGCATCATGCCGCAGAAATTTTCTCAGATTCCAGTGATGCGCCCGCATCTGCCAGAGTGCAAGGGCCACCACCACCGGGATCACGAGAGCGAACGACTTGTAGAGCAGGGCGATCCCAACCATGCCACCCCATACCCATGGCCAGAAAACTCCCTCGGGCAGACGCGGTTCGCGATGGAGCAGGAGAAGGGAGAAGGGGAGGAAAAGCCAGAATGTCTCCGGAGCACTCGTCAGAAAGACCCGTCCGTAACGATAGGTGCTGAAGAAGCAGAGAAAGAGTAACGCTGCCGTCAGCCCAAGTGAGGCTGACCCGGAACGTTTCCATCCCACAGCAACGAGCAGTCCTGCCGTCAGAAGTGTGTAGAGCACATTCGGTGCGCGCAACCGCGCGAGTGACCAATGCGTACCCCAGTCCGTTGAAATGATGCCCTGCCAGAAAAGAAGCGGAGGCTTGGTATTGCGCGCATTTTCATCGAGGGACTGGAGTGGCAACAGTTGCCCGCTTTCCGCCGTCAGTCGGGAGATCTGCGCNNGGCCAATGCGTGGTGGGCAGAAACAGTGTTCATGGATTGTTTAGCAAATTTTCCGGCTACGAACTCGCGCTGGAATAGTGTCTCAGGGCGGCGTTCCAGAGAAGCCTTGTCGCAAAGACCATGAAGAGGGTCGCTGCGGAGAGTTGAAAAAGCGCCGGCCAGGGATTGTCGGCGGCGTGGATCAGGATCCGGGATGGTATGTTGGCGACAATGATCACCGGTATTAACCAGCTGAATACCAACTTGAACAGACCTCGATAGACAGTGTCGGGGTAGCGGCCGATATTAAAGAGGCTGTAATAACCGTGGATCAATCCCTGCGAACGGGTCAGCCAGAAGCTTGCGGCGGAGAAAACAAGCATGATGCAATAATGGATCAGGACACCGCAGCAGACCGCAGCCACATAGAGCAGGAACTGCATCACCGTCGGCACGATGGCGAGTTTCCAAAGGGCAAAACTGACGAAACCGACGCCGACCAGCGCATTGACGACGTTGTCCATTCCGAACTGCTTCAGCGACACCATGAACTGTGTGTCAACGGGCAGGAGCAGCATGAAATCCATGCGGCCCGTGCGCACGAGCTCGGGCAGATTCGCAAGATTCATGTAGAAGAAGGCCTGAAAGAGCTGACCGATCAGCTGATGGGTGCCGATCAGGAGCACCACTTCCCACTTCGTCCAGTCACCGATATTCCCGACATAGGAGAAGACTACCTGGATAAAGACGATCTGACCCGCAAACCAGAGCACCTCGACCAACATCCAGAGGAGGAAGTTGAGCTTGAAACTCATCTCCCTAATGAGAGAGTTGCGGAACATGATCCCGTAAATCGCCCAAAAATGAGAAAGACCACGAAGGGGTGTTCGTGGTCTCTGCATGATCAGATCAATGAGGCTACGGCCTCCTGGTCAACTAAAGTGGAGGCTGATGAGCCGCAGCCTTGGAGACAACCTCGGCCATCGTGGAGGCCGCTGCTGCCATGGCGGTACCGTGCTCCATCACCACGCCTGGAAGGACAAGGCCGGGAAGAACGTCCCGCTCTTCGGAGATATCGGCCTTGATGCGGCGGATGGCAAGACGTTCCGGGGCAATCCGGACAACATTTTTAATGAGGCCCAACTTTTCGAGCGTGCCGATCACATAGGCGGAGGGGTCGATCTGCCACCAGTGCATTCCGTGATTGGCGGAACGGGGAAAAGCGTGGTGGTTGTTGTGCCATCCCTCACCCATGGCGAGCAGTCCAATCAGCAAATTATTGCGGCTGGCGTCGGTCGTGATGAACTCACGGCCACCATAGGTGTGGCAGACGGAATTCACGGCCCAAGTCACGTGGTGGTTCAGAAACAATCTGACCGCGCCGCCCCAAAGCAGCGCATAACCCGCAGCCGACCAGTTAAAATGACCGGCGGTGTTCTGAACCCAACCACCGATCAGGAACGGGATCAGCAGGCTGAGTGCGAACCAAAGAAAAAAAGTATTGCTGATGAAAACCACCAGCTTGTCCTTCAATAGGGGGCCTGCATAGCGCTGCAAATCAGGACGGAAGTCATTCAGAATCCAGCCCACATGAGCATGGAAGAAGCTCTTCAGCGGACTGTGCGGATCATCATCATCATCCGAGTTCGCATGGTGCTGGATGTGGGTGGCCGCCCAGTTAAGGGCGGGACCTTGAAGTGCCATTGACCCAAGGATCAGGAAAATTGCACGGATCCAATCGGGCGCCTCAAACCCCTTGTGGGTTAGCATGCGGTGATAGCCGACCGTGATTCCCAAAGCGCACAGGGTGTAGCCGACGAGTAACAGCACCAGATCTGTGAGTGTTATCATCCGTCCCCATAGGGTGGCGATGGCATAGACTGTGGCAAAGAGAGGAATCCAGACGAGCAGCTGGAGAATGATCTTTGTTTTAATGGAGGCGGTTTTCGTTGGCACAAGCATACACCATACATCACTTCAAGAATAACGCAAGAAAAGATGAGTTATCATTATGAATATGAGGACATTATACGCTGTGATCCACGGCGGCTTCCAGAGTGGGGTAACGATACCGAAAACCGTGCTCCTCCAGGCGTTTTGGAATCACGCGCTGACTGTCGAGCAGCAGGTGGGAAAGATCCCCAAGCGTGAGGCGAAGGACCCAGGCGGGGACCGGGAAAATGGCCGGGCGACGCACCCCGTGGGCGACAGCCCGGGTGAACTCAGCATTGGTCACCGGCGACGGCATCACGGCGTTCAAGGCTCCCGAAATTGATTCGTTTCGCAGCGACTCGGCGACCATGAGTGCCAGGTCATCGACGCCGATGCAGGACATCCATTGCCTGCCTGATCCCAATCTTCCTCCGAGACCCGCACGAAAAATCGGCGCAACCAGCTTCATCGCCCCTCCTCGCCCAAGTACAAAACCTATTCGCAGGCACACGACCCTCACACCTAACAAGGTGGCCTTCATGGCCTCTGCTTCCCAGGCCTGGGTGACTTCCGAAAGGAAACCGGAGCCCGCCGGCGAGTCTTCGTCCACAACACGATCCCCGGTCTCTCCGTAGAATCCGATTGCCGAGGCGCTGACCAGCACGCGGGGACGAAGCGTCTCCGGGATAGCGGCAATTCCCTCGACCAGACGACGGGTTCCCTCCACACGGCTTTCCAGAATCCGCCGCCGTTTTTCCCGCGTCCAAACCCCCAGGATGGATTCGCCGGCAAGGTGGACGAGGCCCCCGCATCCTGAGACATCAAGCGGTGACGCCTCCGAAAACTTCCTGCATCCCGGCCTGTCACTCCGGCTGAAAAGCACAATCCTGTCACCTTGTGTTTCAAGTTCGCGGGTAACAGCTCCTCCGATGAATCCCGTTCCACCCGTGATGCCGACAATCATGAGGTTAAATCAGCGGTTCCCTAATGGGCGGACACCTTGGAAAAAACATTCATGATCACGGTTCCCGTCAAGATCAGGGAGATGCCGACGATAGCCGGCAGATCAAGATGCTGCCTGTAGTAAAGCCAAGCCACCAGCGTCACGAGCGCCGTGCCGATCCCCGACCAGATGGCATAGGCGATGCCGATCGGGATTGTCTTGAGCGTCAGGGAGAGGCAAGTGAAAGCGACGCCATAACCGATCACCACGATCACCGAGGGGATGAGGCGCGTGAATCCCTCGGAGGCTTTGAGCGCGGAGGTCGCCACCACTTCGGCGATGATCGCAACAAGCAGGATGAGGAAGGTTTTCATAGATTTCCGGGAAAGTTTATGAACGCGCTTCCCTACCGGAACGTGGCATGGAGCCAGCTATAAGGAAAGCGATCTCCGGGACAATCGGTGGGGCGGGGATTGATCTCCTTGTGGGCGTAGATGATCGCCCTTCTCCCCTCTGACTTGCCGACGCGGTCGCGAAGATAAGAGATGAGTTCCTCCAGAGCTCCTATCTGAGCCTTGGTCGGAAGATCACGGTTGAAATCCCCCACCAGGCAAATGCCGAGCGAAATGTCATTGAGGTAGTCGCTGGCAACATGGCCCCCGTTGAGCTGGGCGGTCCAGCGATGCCCGATCTCAATCTCGCCATCGCCGGAACCATGCCCGTCGCCGATGACAAAATGATAGGCAAGACCGTTCACCATGTGCCGTACGCGTCGGTGGTAGATGTCAAAAATTCGGGCATTTCCTTCCCGTGTGCCACTATTGTGCACGATGATGTATTTCCAACGGCCACGCCGCACCGGCGCATGATCAATCGCGGCACGGGTCGACGCACTCAGGTAATTATAAGTGCGGTGAGTGCCACCTCCGCCAAAGAGCCAACTAAAAAAACCGCCGGAGGAGGCAGCCGGAGCAGGTTCTATCCCCTGCGACTGCTCAACACCCGATTTCGAAATCGTGATCGGCGCCGAGGGATTCGCCCCATGGGGCAAGGAAGTGCTTGGAAGAGGAAGTGAAGCAGCGGATGCCGAATTTGTCGTGGCGGAACCCTGCGGATGGGATATGGAAGACGTTATGTCTTGCGAAGTAGCGACAGGGTGCGCCATCTGATCGTCGGCATGGGAAACTGGGTTGATCGTAGGGGTTGCATCATCGGACTTGGATTGATGAGAACCCTCGGCACCTGAGTGAGAAGAGGCCGCGGTAGAGCTATGAGGATGCGTCGGTTGAGAGGAGGAGTGATGGCTGCTCGCAGTAGGATGTTTTTTGCGATGAGGCGTACTCTTTGGGCTCGGGTTGGGCTTAGGATGGGGCGTGGGCGAAGCACCCGAAGAGGAATCCGAGGGATCGTGGCTCTCAAGATAAAGCTTCTTCTTCTGCGCGTCCGTCAGCTCGGCATGAAGCGTCATCGTGACTGCCCACCCTGCAAGCAGCCACAGGAGGAATAGGCTCAGGATTCTCAAAACTGGACTCGGGGAAATCACTGCCATCACGCTACCAGCGAGTGGTTTTCAAGCAAGCGAGGGATCAGGCGAAGTCTATGGCCTCTTCTTGCCATAGACTGCTTTTACAAGATACAGACCTTCCGCCGGAGCCATCGCCGGAGTCGGCCATGGCTTTCCATCGGCAAGCCGCCGTTTAAACGACTCCATGCTCTCCTTTCCTTGCGCGACACGCACCATCGCGCCGACCAGCATCCTCACCATCCGGTAGAGAAATCCATCCCCTTCGAGCGTGATGGTGAGCGAAGGCCCTTTGACGCGCAGTCTTACGCGGTGGAGCGTGCGGACCGTCTCCGCGGGAAGTGAACCCGAGTTGGCACAAAATCCCCGAAAGTCATGCGCCCCCTCGATCAGAGCACAGAGTTGACGGATCAGTTCATGGTCAAGCTTCCCATAGAGATGCCAGGCCCGCTGATGAAGATGCGGCGGCAACACTGCGGCATGCCAGAGATCGTAACGGTAGATCTTCCCCGAAGCAGAAAAACGGGCGTGAAAATTTTTGGAAGCTCGCATCACTCGAAGCACACGAAGAGTCGGCGGAAGCCAGGCATTGAGAGCCGCCAGCCAGCGTCCAGGCTCTTCCAGCCTCCTGAGACGGCTCACCTGTTCTTGAGTGAGTTCAAAATGAACTGTCTGCCCAATGGCATGCACACCGGCATCCGTCCGCCCGGATCCATGAATGATGACCCGTTGTCCAACAATCCGCCCAAACACCACCTCCAGGGTATCCTGCACCGTGCGTCCATGGGACTGACTTTGAAATCCCTGAAAAGCTGTGCCATCATAGGCGATCACAAGACGGAGCTTCATTGCAAACTACAGTGCCGGATTAGCATCCAGCCAATCTTGCAGGATCTGTACGGCCGCGGCCCGGTCGATCAACTGGCGTTGTTCTTTGCTGTTACGACCCGCCGCGTGAAGCTGCTTGGTAGCCATCGCTGTCGTGAGGCGTTCATCCCAGAGAACCACCTTTGCCTGCGTCATCGTCGTCAGGATGGCGGCTAGTTCCCGGCTCTTCTCGGCGGCGGGGCCGTAGGTGCCGTTCATGTTGCGGGGCAGTCCGATCACAATGACCCTGGATTGCTTTTCAGCGGCAATAGCGGCGATTTCCGCAGGGCTTTCCTTCCCTGTTTTCAGTGTCTGCAACGGATGTGCCATGAATCCTATGTCATCGCTCAAGGCAAGTCCGATCCGCACCGATCCGGGATCGACGCCCAGTGCCTTGCTGCGAATGTCGGGTTCCATGGCGGGATGAAAACATCGAATAATTGCTCTGGCGACTTGTTTTGATGCTTTATTCGGCCACCCTACCCCGGCCAATTCTCCCCCTGCACTTGGATTTCCCGCTCCATGACGAGGCCGCACCTTGCTGATTTCCAGATTGCGCGAAGCGTGGGAGAGGAGTAAGCAGTTTCTTAGTATGTCACAACTTTCCCTCAATAAATTTTCTGAAAATCTTCCCGTCAGCGGAACCATCGGTCTTTCACAGGCGGCGGCCGGGGTTGGCCTTGGCCTCCTGATCGCCGACAAGCTCTCCGGCGAGGCGCGCCGTCGCACCGGCAGTGTCCTGCTGGTGGCAGGTGCTCTGGCACTTGCTCCGGTCATCGCCAGCGTGGTGACGCGCGTGCGAAACCGCCCCCATTCCTCCAGTCGCGCCCGGCGTCATCTGGAGTCAATCAGGGACGATGTCGGCTTCCATGAAGCTGATGATCTGATTTAAGGTTTCCCTAGCTTCCACCGGATATACCGCTGAAAAAACAGGGTCCTGTTCCCCGGCGTTTGATCTTGGCTTCGGCTTCTCCTCGCAGACGCGATCTGCTGGCCTCATCAGGTTTCGATGTGGTCATTCGCCCCGCCCAGGTTGAGGAGATTTCTGGCGGGCTGTCACCACGCAGCCTTGTGCTCGCTAACGCGGAGATGAAGGCGCTCGCCGTGGCTTCGGGCCTGCGGGGAGATCTTGTGTTGGGAGCCGACACGATCGTTGTGCTGGACGGCGAGATTCTTGGCAAGCCACGGGATCGCTCCCATGCTGCTGAAATGCTGGCCCTCCTTGGTGGTCGCACCCATGAAGTCCTGACCGGCGTCTGCCTG
Organism: Spartobacteria bacterium UBA6821; assembly: GCA_002452515.1. Lineage (GTDB taxonomy): Bacteria > Verrucomicrobiota > Verrucomicrobiia > Chthoniobacterales > UBA6821 > UBA6821. The sequence continues at coordinate 23,707 of DKEN01000059.1, forward strand.
CTACGAGCGGGAACGCTCAAGCGATGCAGCTTTGTGGAATCAACCCATGTTGCCTTCCGTCCCCTGGATGAGAGTGCCATTGGAAGTTACCTCGCAGAGATCAATCCTCTGGATAAAGCTGGTTCCTATGCCGCCCAGGACGACAGAGGGCGTCTGATCGAACGCATCGAGGGCTCACTCGACAATGTCATCGGTCTTCCAGTGGCCCGGGTGGTGGCCGCCTTAGAAAAACACTTTTCGGAGCTACCCGGGGGCTAAGCCCCCTCCGTTTCCCACTTCTACTTCTATTGGCGTGGACACCTTGATGCTGCTAATCAATGAAGATGAATTTTTCCCCGAGGTCTTTGCATCACCGTGAATCCTGAACAGGAAAAGTCGATCTTTGCGGACCCACGCGGTGTACGCAGACGCATCTTGCAGGTAGTTGTCTTTTTCAGCGCTCTCTTCCTGCTGGTGGCCGCCGGTTCCTTCATCTGGGGCCTGTTGATCCGACCGCAGTTGACGCTTCCCTCCATCGTGCGCAATTACCGCGAGCAACTCCGGGCGCTTCCTTCGGCCAAACTTCCCGTTCTGGATAGCAAGGATAACTGGCGGCGCATTCAGAGTAGTGTCAAGGAACCGGTTTCAGCTACTCACCCGGCCAAACCAAAACCAACAGGGATCGTTCTCGGCTATGTCTCGGATTGGGATCCCGCCTCGCTTCTCTCGCTGGAACACCATGGAGATCAGCTGACCCATGTCGCGAGCGATTGGTTCAGCCTCAGTGGTGTGGAAAGCAATCTCATCGAGGAGCCGTCCAATCAAACACGCCTCTTCTGCGTGAGAAGAGGGATCGGGTTTCTGCCAATCCTGCGGAATCTAGACGGCGACACGTGGCAGCCGGAAGCCGTGGAATCCCTGACCAGACTCTCCCAACAGGATCGGTCGCTCTTTCTGGATAAGCTCGTCAGCCGATTGCCACCCGGTTCCACGGGCCTGATCCTGGAATGGAATGAACTTGATCCCACCTATAAGGCAGAGACCTCCCAGCTGGTAAAGGAACTGGCGGATCATCTGCATGCCGCGGGCAAGGAACTGTGGTTCACGGTGCCGACGGGCCATGACTTCGACGCCTTCGACATGGACGTTATTTCCGATGCCGCGGATCGGCTTGTGGCGACCCTCTACGACGAAAATTCCGAAGCGGATGATCCCGGTCCGATTGCGGACAGCTCTTGGTTTGAAGGCTGGCTCAAGACGATGATGGTCTATGGTGATCCTGATCAGTGGGTCATCGCCATGGGAAATTACGCCTATGACTGGCGAAAGGACAATCACTCGGTGATGCCGCTGGGTTTCACCGATGTCATGGCTCGGGCGGCCCAGGCTGAGGTGAACCCGTCACTTGTGGACTCCTCTGCCGATTCCCCTCACTTCAACTACAGTGAGGGGGACAAGGCGCCACGGGAACACGAGGTCTGGTTTCTGGATGCCGTCACCCTCTTCAACCAACGCCGCATTTCGGCTCCCTACCACCCCGGAGGAATTGGCATCTACCGTCTGGGAGAGGAGGATCCCGCCGTCTGGGATCTGCTGAGGCTGGATATCTCCACCACGCCCGATGCCAAGACGCTGGCATCGCTCTCCCAGATGAATCTCGACGAGCAGATCGCCTCCACGGGCAGCGGTGATTTCATCACCGCCGGGGATGACCCCTATCCCGGGGAACGGCAGGTCACGCTCACTCCCGAGGGCAATCTTTTCGAGCGCTATGTCAAATTCCCGATGCCGGAAAGTATCACGCGCCAGGGTGATCCCGGTCCGCATCAGGTTGCGCTCACCTTCGATGATGGCCCTGATCCCACCTGGACGCCGAAGATTCTTCAGATCCTCAAGGACAAAGGTGTCCAGGCGACCTTCATGGCGCTGGGCACACAGATCCAAGAATACCCGGATCTGCTCGAGCGCATCGCCGCCGACGGGCATGAAATCGGCAACCACACCTACACCCACCAGAATGTAGCCGAGGAGAGCGACGAACAAATCGATCTGGAACTCAATGCCACGACGCGCCTCATCGAGGCGGTGACCGGGCACTCGACTGCCTACTTCCGCCCCCCGTACAATAGCGACGGCACGCCAAGCCAGCCGGGTGAAATGAAGGCCCTGCGCGTCGCCCGCGACCTCGGTTACCTCACGGTCACGCAATCCATTGATCCCGATGACTGGGAGAGACCCGGTGCGGATGCGATCGTGGCCAGGGTGAAGGCCCAGCGTGCCGCCGGGGGTTCCGTCATTCTGCTTCACGATGCCGGCGGGGATCGCTCCCAGACTGTTGCCGCGCTGCCCAGGATCATTGATTATCTGCATGCCCGTGGCGATGTGATCGTTCCGCTTTCCAGCATCATCGGACTTTCTCGTGACACGGTCATGCCTCCGCTGCGCGAGGAAAACCAACCTTTCTCCGCACGCTATGTGTATCGCACTTTTGCCGTGATCCGCTTTCTGGAAAACACCGCCTGGACGCTCCTTGTCGTTGTCACGCTGCTCGCGCTGCTCCGCGTAAGTTTTCTGGGCATCTGCTCTTTCCGCCATCATCGCCTGGAAAAAATCCACCCCGTTCCGGAACCCGACACTTTCCCCCCTCTCAGCGTGCTGCTGGCAGCCTACAACGAGGAGAGAGTGATCGCCTCCACCATCAGACATCTGCTCGATTCGGATTATCCGGCACCCATCGAGATCGTGGTGGTCGATGACGGTTCCAAAGACCAGACCGCTTCCGTTGTCGCCGCCATTGCCTCGCACGAAGACAGCGTCCAGCTGATCCAACAGCCGAACGGCGGCAAATCCACTGCCCTGAACCGCGCCCTTGCCGAGTCGAGTCATCAAGTAATCATCATGATCGATGCAGACACCATGGTGGCTCCGGATGGACTGCGGAAACTCGTCGCGCCACTGCTTGCCGACCCTGCCGTCGGCGCAGTCTCGGGCACAATCCGCGTCGGCAATACACATCCGTGGCTCGGTAAATTTCAGGATTTGGAATATGTGGCGGCCTTTGAGATCGACCGTCGGGCTCAGGATCTTCTTGGCTGTATTATCGTGGCACCAGGGGCTTTGAGTGCCTTCCGCCGGGAAGCAGTGGAACAAGCGGGTGCCCTGAATACCGACACACTCGCCGAAGACACTGATCTCACCCTGCAACTCCACAAACATGGCTGGAAAATTGTTTTCGCTCCTCGAGCCTATGCTGATACGGAGGCCCCCGAGCATGTGAAGGCACTGATCTCACAACGCTTTCGCTGGGCCTACGGCACCCTACAGTGTCTCTGGAAACACGCCGAAATTCTTTTTGCCCCTGGTTCTGGCTGGCTCGGCTGGTTTGCCCTCCCCTCAGTCTGGTTGTTTCAAATAGTCGTTGTGGCGATCACTCCGATTCTCGATATCCTGGTGCTCTGCTCACTCTTGCTGGGTAGGGGCGCCGCGATCTGGCCTTACTTTGTCGCTTCCCTGCTTCTCGATGTTGTTCTGGCCGTCATCGCCCTGCGACTTGCAGGTCGCGCCTGGCAGATCGCCTGGCGAGGCGTTCCCATGCGTCTTCTTTACAGGCCACTGCTCGGCTATGTTGTCTGGAAGTGCATTGTAAAGGCCATGGCCGGAAGTTGGGTGCGCTGGTCCAAACTTGACCGTACCGCCGGGGCAATCCAACAGAAGGAACAACGGCTCTCGGACATCGTAAGAAACCCATGAAATCTTTCCCTACCCGATGGTTGATTATGGCTGGTCTTGTCTCCGCAAGCTCTGCGTTGTTTGCGACGACCAATTCCTACGAGCAGCTTCAGATTCCGGCGCAGGGGGCCTACACCGGAGCCTATGTCGATTTCGGGGACGGAGAGGATAATGTCACTCTGGAAGCCCTGGAGAAATTTCAGGATCTCACCGAAAAGCCGATGGCCATCGTGGCCTTCGGTTCATTCTGGGCACGCGGCACCTTTCCCTCCGAGCAAGTCTCACTCGTGCGCGCCTACGGCGCTGTCCCCCTGCTTTTCTGGTCCCCCTGGGATGAGCCCTTTGACGAAAAACGAGGACCGGACAAATACGCACTGACAGAGATTCTTGCCGGAAAATGGGATGCCTATATCGATGCCTGGGCTGATGCGGCCGCAAAAGTTCCATCCCAGTTTTTCGTCTCCTTTGCCTGTGAGATGAACGGCACCTGGTTTCCCTGGTCGGGATGGTTTTATGGGAAAGGGCCGCGACAACCGTTTTCCAAAAAGCAACTCACGGGCGGCACCGCCGCACAGGCCACTCAGGAGGAGATACTCCACCCCGACGAAAACTGGTTCGGCAAGGGCGACTTCTCCAATCCAGCCACCTGGCAGGGACCCGAAACCTTCAAAAAAGCCTGGCGCCATGTCGTTGACAGAGTGCGTGCCCGGGGAGCAACGAACATCCTCTGGGTCTTTCAGCCCAACAACTATTCTGATCCCCCCGGATACATTGCCTGGAACCAGCCTGCCGCGTACTATCCCGGGGCGAACTATGTCGACTGGCTCGGACTGAGTGTCTATGGAAAACAGACCGCCAACAACGAGGAGGACAAGTGGTGTGATTTCGACAAACTGCTGGACTGGCCCTACGTGGTCATGAGCCGCCTCGATCCCTCCAAGCCGATCATGCTTGCCGAGTGGGGCGTCACCGAATCGCATCTGCCCGGTGAGGATAAGGGTGCGTGGATCGCCTCGGCCCTTGCCCGGATGAGCACTCATTACCCACGGCTCAAAGCAGCCGTTTTCTGGCATGAACGCTGGGAAAACGACGACGGCTCCTATAGCAATCTGAGGGTCAATTCTTCCCTCGGTTCCCTCAATGCCTACCGTGCGGGTGTTGCCAATCCCTTCTGGCTGGGACGACCTCTCTGGAAAACTCCGTAACCGAACACCACCAATCCGCCCAAGGCGAACAGCCATCCGGCAGAGGGCTCTGGAACCGGGTTCGGATAGAAGCCTGGTGTGAATGAGAGGTCGGCGTTGGTTGCTACCAGGCCGTTAGTCGTCAGGCCGACGAATCCATTGCTTCCGTCGTAGAGAAAGTCAAAGGCATTGAGCACATTGCGCCCGGTGTTGAAAAAATTATCGCTGGATGGCGGTTGATTTTCGGAAAAGTTGCCGTCCAAGGGAGGAAAGAGCGACACATTCCCGGAAGTGCCCTGAGACTGGGGATTGAGGAGATTCGAGGCATTTGTGGTGATGTTGTAGCCGACCGCTCCGCCCGAGTTGAGAAGCTGAACTTCCAGCGGCGGATTGGTGAGAAAGCCGTTCGTCTGGCCCGGCAGCGTCATGATGGCGTGCCCAATGCCGATATCGACGACAACCTGCCCCGTCATATTGGTCCGGCCGTTCTCTACAAGCGTTCCGGTCGGGGCCTGCCAGTCTGGTGTGGTATGCAACGAAGCAGCATTGCTCAGCCCTGTCGGCAGAAGCTGGGTGTAGGCGAAATTCGTCGTTGATGCTGTCAGCCCCAACTGGATGCCGTTGGTCTCGAGGATGTATCCGGCCACCATCGAACCATTGGTCATGGCAGCAAGATTCAGGAAGGCATTGTAACTCTGATTGATATTGTTGGTGTTGGGGGTTGTTCCCTGTCCAGTTCGGTCAAAACCGACCCCGAAGTTGGACACCGGGGCAAGATAATTGGCATTGGCGGCATAGGAAATCGACTGCCCTGCAGTCAGAGTAACGGAGCCGATGCAGTTTGTTGTGAAGGTCGATCCATCGGGATTCATCACGACGATTGGGCCGTCCTTCTTAAGGCTGAAGGTGGTTGAGGCGCCGTTCGTCTGTCCGGGCTGCGGATTGGTGGAGCAGGCGAGGGTGGTCACATCAAGCACAGGAATGTTGGCGATGGCTGTGGCGGCGTTCGCATTTTGATCGGTGACATCGAAACTCACCGGCGTTGTTGTCCAGAGTCCTTCAAAGATGCGGGCGCTGCTGTTGAGATAGATCTGTCCGCTGAACGAATCAGCATTTGTCTGGAGGTCGCTCCCGAGGAGATCGGTGCTCAGATAAAGCCCCCGGGAACCCGTGTCGAGATTGACGGTGAAATCGCCGCCTCCGATCGAAAGGGCGACAGTCGGATCATCGGGATTCGCCGTTCCAAATCCGGGATCATTGGCATAAGGAAGGAAATAGGAATTCGTGAAGCCCGTGTACCCGGTCAAGGGGTTTTCACTCTGAGCGCGAAGCAAGGATGGTGACAGCACCACGAGAAACAGTGAGAAGAGAGCTGCTGATTTCATGGGCCGTGAAAAAGCGCTTCAGCTTTTCCTATTGGAATAAAAAGACCGGATCCCGAGCAAGAGCCCGCAGCCGGTTAGAATCATCCAGACTGATGCCGGCTCTGGAACGGTCTGCACAGGAAGGATGTAGAGCAGCCCGGTGGAGAGATCAAAGGTCACGATGTTGCTCTCAAAGAAAAACCCCCCGGAGTTGATCCGAGTACCGCCCGCAAGATTGTTCAGCACATCAATGGAGCCGTTCCAGGGGGTCACGCCGTTTGACAGCGAGTAGAGTATCTGTCCGTTGGTGTTGGTTGAGGCGACACTCAGGTCGGTGGCATTGTCATACCCATCCAGATTCGTGGCGTAGAGCACCGCATTGGGACCACCACCCGTGTCGAGGACGAGAGGCAAGTTCGTCGTGGTGGTGGAACCATTCGTGCCTGTCAAGGTGACGGCCACATTGGAAACCTGTGCCTTGTTGTACCCGGCGATGCTTCCGCCGTTGGTTGTCGGGATGTTTGATCCCGTCGGTGAAAGCTGAAGCACCACCACGTTGGGATTGGTGGCATAGCTTGCAAGCAGCACCGAGGAGACACCGAGGGTCAGCGAACCCTGCCCAGAAGCGGCGATCTGCGCGGAGGTGAGGTTGAGGGTGTAGCCGATGGAGAGGGAGTTCGTTAACGGTATCTGCGTGAGCACCGTGGCAAGCAAGGATGTCCCATAGAATCCGGCTCCGAAATCACCGTAAGTTCCATCAGCAAGTGGTGCCGTGGCATTGGTCACCTGATTGATCGGCCCGTTAGTGAAAACATCGCCTTGGGTGTATTTTACCTGAGCTGTCTCCAGAGGATCCGAAGTGACGATGGTGGCGTTATTGCTTCCGAGAGAGACCGTGTTCGTAATTCCCTCGTAGTAATAGGTAAGGCCTGTCGAAAAGGTGAAACTGCCGTTGGTGGTCGTTGACGAAGCGTTTGTGTCGTAAAAGGAAAAGAAATTCGGCGCTCCGGTATCAAAAAGATAGGGCAGCAAAGGGCCTCCACCGATGGCCGCGTAAATCGTATAGTAGGAGGGTGAATAATTGGCCGAATTCGTCACATAGATCGGCACGTTAACCGTTCCGTCCAGATTGGTCTGAGCGCTCGACGACGCGACTCCCAGCCAACTCCCCAGGATCAGGGAAAAAACAACCAGGTTTTTCGTCTTCATGCTGCTGCTATCTCACACGCCTCTTTTCTGGTCAAGCTGACAGAGCCGATGATTCCGGCACAAAGTTTTTCTTGCGCAGGGTTTGATTAACTTTAGTAGAGAACCAACACACCATATGAAAATCATTCCGGCGGTTTTTTTTGCACTTTTCTTCCTCTCTTCGACTCTTTTCCTGAGGGCACAATCAGAAATTACCACGCCAATCCAGATTCCGCTTTTCTACACGGCAATCGATACTAACGGGGATTATAAATGGGGTATCGAACTCTCCATCGGAGGGAGCGCCACCCCACAACTGTTTGAACTCGATACGGGAGGCACCGGATTTTATGCCGCCTATGCGACAAATTCCGCCTCACCCTGGTGGGGCAGCACTGTCACCAATCTGGGCACCCCTGCCTACAATCAATATGATAGCGGCCTGACTTACACGGGCAGTACCGTTGAGTCAGCGGTGACCTTCTGGAGCAATGCCACGCCGGTTTTATTCTCTCCAACCAATGTCCAGATCGGACAGATGACCAACATTTACAATACCAACTCCCCGGGGCAGGCCCTCTGGAGTGATTCAGGCTCGACCAATCCTCCCTTGGGGCTTCCTGTCGCCACGAATTACACAGGTTTTTCCGCTCCCACCAACGGCGTCAATCCTCCTATTGATAATGCCTTTTACGGCGACTTCGGGCTAGCTCTAGCCTACAACTCCAACGGCATCGTCAACATCCTGTCGCAGATGAGATTCGGCGCGGGCATCACACCCGGGTTTATCATCAACACCCCCCTGAACGGCGGCTATGGTTATCTTCAAATCGGCCTTACCGCCGCTCAGACCAATGCGGCAGGCGTGACCTATGTTGCCATGAATCAGGATACCAAGGCCGTGATCGGCGGTGTGACCAATACCTTCGCGGGCAACACCAATCTCAACTATGAGTCCGAGCAGCTGTTCAACGCGACGATGCGACTTTCCAACGGCACCACCATCTATACGAGCACCCTTGGGATCACCCCTGACACCGGCGCCACCCCAGCCCTGCACAATACGACGAACGACCCAAATTTCCCGAGCAATCAACTGAGCGCACAAGTCGGTGCCGACAAATATGCCCTCACCAACGGAACCTCCTTCCTGCTCTCGGTCTCCAATACCAACGGGACAACCAACCTCCTCGATTTCACCACTGTCGAGACCACGGCAGAGAACAACTACGCCGCCTCCAATGTGCAGGTCACAATCCAGAACAAGGGAGCTGATTCAACCTACACAAACTACTATTTCAATGCCGGACTCTACCTCTTCAACCAGCATCAGGTGACCTATGATCTGCAGAACCAACAGATCGGCTTCGGCCTGCTCGCCGTACCCGAACCCTCGGCACTCTACCTTGTGCTGGCGGGACTCGTTGCGCTCCTGCTTTGGAGATTTCCCGCAAGGAAGCGCCCCCTCTAAGAAAGTGCCAACAGGGTCTCTTTGAAAAATCTCCAGCGCACTGGTTTTGACCGCAAAGGTTTCACAGGGTAGACTCCCCGGATGCGCTTGTTGAAATTTACGGATCGCGGCTTCGCCCGTGCCATCGCCTCGTTCAACCGTCAGGCTGAACCGAAGGATGAAGTCCGCGAAACCGTCTCGGAAATCATCGCTGCCGTTCGCAAACGTGGTGATGC
>DKEN01000059.1:32859-45137 GCA_002452515.1 Spartobacteria bacterium UBA6821
GAACGCTTCGACCCCCTTCCCCGTGTCGGCCTCTATGTTCCCGGCGGCACAGCCCCGCTTGTCTCCAGCGCCATCATGACCTGTGGATTTGCCAAGGCCGCAGGCGTTCCCGAAATCGTCGCCGTCACTCCCGCTAACGTCGATGGCACGGTAGCGCCAGCGCTCCTCGCCGCCCTTGACCTGTGCGGCGCGACAGAAATCTACCGCGTCGGCGGGGCGCAGGCGATTGCCGCACTGGCCTACGGCACCAGGAGCATTCCTGCCGTCACCAAACTGTTCGGCCCTGGCAATTCCTATGTCGTCGAGGCAAAGCGCCAGGTCTTTGGGCGCGTGGGCGTTGATCTTCTCCCCGGACCCAGCGAAGTGCTGGTGATCGCCGATGCCAAGGCCAATCCGATCTGGGTGGCAGCCGATCTCATGGCCCAATCGGAACACGGCGCCAGCAGCTCCGTTGTGCTGTTGAGCGATTCCGAGCAATTGATCAAAGCCGTTCAGTCTGAAGTGGAACGCCAGTTCACTCTCTCATCACGTCCCCAGTATCTTGGCAAGGCACTGGAAAACGCATCGCTCATTCTTGTTCGCGACATCGCCCAAGCCGTCGAGATCGCCAACGCTTTCGCCTCCGAACACGTCTCCCTCGCGGTTCGCAAACCTGAATTGCTTGCTGCAAAACTGACTTCTGCCGGAGCCATTTATCTTGGGGATCTCTCCCCGGTGGCCGCCGGAGATTTTCTGGCAGGGCCAAGCCACGAACTGCCAACTGGAGGAGCGGCCAAGGCCTTTGCCGGACTGACTGCCGAGCAGTTTCAACGCCGCACCAGCATTGTGCGGTATGATGCAGCTTCACTCAAAAAATCACGCGCAATCATTGAAACTTTCTGTGAAATCGAGGGGCTCGATGCGCATGGGAGGTCTGTTTCTTTGCGGTTAAATTCCTAAAGGCTGGCAAACCTCATGATAAAAAATTCCTCGCAGACAAGCGGATGCATCATGCTTGTTTGTCTGTGCTGGATGATTTCCTTAGGCATCTACTTTATCTGTGATCCAACGACCATCCTATGGACAAGTATGAGCACGGGGCGTGCTTACACTGCCGCAGATATGATGTGGCTCTTCTTTTTTGCAGGAGGCCTAGTTATTGCCATCAGATTTTCAAAATGGTGGCTGGAAAAGCCCAAGTTCTAAGCAACATGATCTGGCGTTTCGGCGAGCACTCCTTTGATCTTTCCACGCATGCCCTGATCGTCGGCATCGTGAATGTCACACCCGACTCGTTTTCCGACGGCGGTACCTTTCTGGATCCGGAAGCCGCCTGCAATCATGGGTTGGAACTTCTCGCAGAAGGGGCTGATCTTCTCGATATCGGGGCGGAATCGACGCGACCCGGCGCCAGGCCCGTTTCCGAATCGGAGGAGCTGGATCGTCTGCTTCCTGTGATCCGGGCCTTGCGAGCTAAAACAGAGGCCCCGCTTTCCATCGATACGTTCAAATCCGGCGTCGCGGCAGCCGCACTCGATGCAGGAGCGGACATCATCAACGACATCACCGCCCTGAGCGATCCTCACATGGGCCCGCTCGTGGCTTCGCATCGTGCCGGGCTGATCCTCATGCACATGCAGGGGACACCGGAGACGATGCAGGTGAATCCGGCATATCCGGAAGAGGGCGTTGTGGAAACCGTTGTAAAATTTCTTTCAGATCGTCAGCAGGGGGCAATAGGGTTGGGCGTGGACGCAGTTTCTATCATCCTTGATCCGGGACTCGGTTTTGGAAAAACTGTGGCGCATAATCTTGCGTTGCTCCAAAGCCTCCCCGCACTGACAAAACTCGGCGCCCCGGTCATGATCGGCCACTCCAGAAAATCATTTCTCGGTGCTGTGATGGGTAGTCATACTCCAGCGGATCGCCTTGCCGCCGGCCTTGCAGTCACCGTTCTCGCGCGGGCGGCCGGTGCACGCCTCTTTCGCGTCCACGAGGCGCATTCCCACCGCGAGGCCCTGACTATGACCGAGGCATTGTCATGAGCACCTTCTTTCTCCATTTACTCGGATTCCTTCACACCTATTGGACATCCGGCCTCGAGATTCTGATCCTTTCCGCGATCCTCTATAATCTCTACCTCTACCTGCGTGGCACTCATGCCGCCCGCATCCTGATCGGACTCGCACTGGTGTTTCTGACGCTGACGTTTATCTCCCAGCTTCTCGATCTCGCCGTGTTGAGCTGGCTGCTGCGCAGCTTCTCCATTTTCCTGGCCATCGCTCTTGTTGTGCTTTTCCAACCGGAACTCCGACGTGCCCTGAACGAGCTGGGAAGCCATCATTTCTTCTCAACCGTGCTCCAGCGACGCGAAGCCATCGAGGAGCTCACCGACGTGGTCTTTGATCTTTCCAGCAAGGGCTACGGCGCTCTGATTGCCCTCGAACGGGATATCAGCCTCGACCCGGTGGCCGAGAGCGGCGTCGCGCTGGACGCGGATTTCTCGAAGGAGCTTCTGCTTACCATCTTTCATCCCAAGACGGTCCTGCACGATGGGGGGGTGATCGTCAGTGGCGACAGGGTCGTGTCGGCAGGATGTATTTTTCCCCTGACACAGCGTGATGATCTTGACCGCACACTCGGCCTGCGACACCGCGCGGGTCTCGGACTTTCCGAAGAATCAGACACGATCGCCCTCGTGGTGAGTGAAGAGAGCGGGCAAGTTTCGATTTGTCACTCGGGCATGATCGAGCGCAACCTCCCTTTTGAGCGCTTCAGAAAGCGTCTTTCACAACTTCTGCTCCGAGAAGAAAATCATGCCATCGATACTACTGCACAACTGGAAAGAGAAGCTGGTCTGCCTGTTGCTGGGCGCGGCGCTCTGGTATCTCATCCATCAAAGCCTAGCTCCGGTCACCCAGGGCCGCGGGGAAAGGACTGAGACCATCACGATTACCACTAAGCTCCCTGTCCCTCCTCAACAGAAATAGATGGCAAAGCGTACCCTTTTTGGAACCGATGGCATCAGGGGCAAAGCGAATGCCCATCCCGTAACACCCGAGATCGCCTTGCGGCTTGGAAGGGCCGCCGGTTTCCTACTGCGCAAACAAGTCGCTGGCGTCACTGATGAACATCCTCGCTTTGTAATCGGTCGCGATACCCGCCGCTCCGGCACCATGCTGGAAGCCGCCTTGGTGGCCGGGTTGAATTCCGTTGGTGTCGATGCCCTCTTGGCCGGCATCATTCCCACACCTGCCGTTGCCTGCCTTGTCACGGAATTGGGTGCCTCCGGTGGTGTGGTGATCTCCGCCTCCCATAATCCGGCCGAGGACAACGGACTGAAGCTTTTTGGCGACGATGGTTACAAGTTGGATGACGCCGTGGAAGAGCGCTTGGAGCAGCTCCTGCTCACCGATGAAATCGACAGGGTCAGGGTTTTTGGTGCGGAGGTCGGTTCTGTTTCCGAAATCAGCGATGCACGGGAACGCTATGCTGGGCTTGCCAAGGCCACTGTTCCCGGAATGTCACTCCATGGTCTGCACATCGCTTTGGATTGCGCCAACGGGGCTTCCTATCAAACGACGCCCGGAGTCCTAAAGTCTCTCGGCGCCACGCTCTCTTTGTTTCACGCCTCACCAGACGGCATGAACATCAACGCGTCGTGCGGCAGCACCCATCCCGAAGAGATCAGCCGGATCGTCAGGGAAACCTCCGCCCAGATCGGCATCTCGCATGATGGCGATGCCGACCGTCTGGTACTCTGTGACGAGTCGGGCGATGTGGTTGATGGAGATGAAATTCTCGCAATGACTGCTCTCGATGCTCTACACCGGGGAACTCTTGCTGGAAAGACGCTCGTCGCGACAGTCATGAGTAATTTTGGGCTCGATGAGTGCCTGGCGCAGGCGGGAGGCAAGGTTCTCCGCACATCCGTAGGAGATCGCTATGTGGTCGAGACAATGCGTGAGGGAAATTTCTCCATCGGTGGCGAACAAAGCGGTCATTTGATTTTCCGCGATCACGGGACAACCGGCGATGGCCTGCTCGCAGCACTGCAAGTGCTTCGTATTATGACCGAAACTGGCAAGCCACTCAGTGAACTGCGCCGGGTTCTAAAAAAATATCCCCAGGCTCAGAGAAATTTGAAGGTTCGAGAAAAGCCTCCTTTGGATTCACTGCCGGAGGTGGCCCATCTGATTGCCGCAACGGAAAGCGCTCTGGAGGGTAAGGGCCGCGTGCTGCTCCGTTACTCAGGCACCGAACCAAAAGTTCGGCTTTTGATTGAAGGACCCGATGAGGCTCTCATCAACGCCTCCGCTGATGCCATCGCCTCAGCCCTGATCGTCGCGATCGGGGAGTAATCATTTGGCACTCAATTCCACGTAAAGATCTGACAGCCATCCGATCACCCAAGTGATCACAGCGTGGCAGGTGGCCAGGAAGTTGTCGGTATTTTCCACCAGGAGCTGGCCAAAAATGACCGGCGAAACAGTTCTCCCCGTCAGTAGCAGCAGTCCCGTGATGAGGAACAGATTAATAAGATAAATCACGATCAGGGAGAAGAAGGTGCCGCCGTAGCGAAGGTCGGGCTGGCCCTTCATGATCAGCAGGAAGGTGAAGACCAGGTGAAAGGCGAGCGTCACCCCGATCAGCAGGAAGAGCAGCCAACGAAAGCCGCTGAGGTCGGCCACCAGTGAGGCCGCCCCATAGATCGTCACCACCAGAATGCTGTAAATCGGGAAAAAGTAGGGTGCCAGGATAATCCAGGTGTTCACACGGTCGGTGAGCACATGCCCGCCATCCTGGCTGACATGGAAGTGATCCGCTACTTTTCCCCCGAAGATCCAAGCCCAGATCGCATGGGTGACTTCATGGCCAAGCACATAAGGAATCATGAGGGCATTCCGGGGAACCACCAGATAGAGGATGCCAAAGAGCACTGCTCCGGCCGCAAAGCATCCGAACGTTTGTGTCGCAAGCAGTCCGTGATGAACGGATGTCGTGAAGGCTTGCAGGAAGGTTTCCGTCAGCACCCAGGCAACCGGCAGAAGAAAGAGGGCGACGATGAACTTGACCAGCGATTTCGGGACAGTGGGAGAAGCCTTTGGCTTTCCGATGCCCTCATCATAGGGAAAATCATGATCGTAGCTCGTCGCCTCTCCCGGGTGAGGCTCGTGTCCGTAACCGGGATCAAGTAATTCCGGCGCTGAATCGACGGCCTCGGCCCGAACACGTCTTCCACGAATCGGTCTGGTAGCGAGAGATCTCCTAATGGCACGACCCTTTGAGCGAGAAGGGGTTGCCATGGTTGTTCGGAGGACTGCTCCTTAGGCCCGGCCCATGTAGGCGCCGGTACGGGTATCAACCTTGATGATCTCTCCCTCCTTGATGAAGAGCGGAACCTGGATCGCCTTTCCAGTCTCCAGGACGGCTGGCTTCATGACGTTGCCGCTGGAATCACCCTTCAATCCCTCGGGGGATTCGGTGACTTTGAGATTGGCGGACGCGGGAAGCTCGATGGAGACGGCACGACCTTCCACATACAGGACTTCGACCTGCATGTTCTCCACGAGAAAGTCCTTATTGTCACCGATCAGATCGCCCGGCAGCGTGATGGTCTCGAAGGTCTCGGGATCCATGAAGTTGTAGCTCTCCTGATCGACGTAACTGAAGTCGAGTGTCAGGCGCTGTACATCGACAAGATCGATCTTTTCCGTGGAAGAAAAACGGATGTCAGCAGATTTTCCCGTGCCGATGTAACGGACGATCAGCTGGACAAAGGCGCGGAGGTTGCCGGGGGTGCGGTGGGTGACTTCAAGAACGATGGCAGCATTGCCGTTGTACTTGATTGCCATTCCTTTGCGGAGATCGTTTGCGAGTGCCATGTGCGTGGTGCGTTGTTGTTAAAGAATTTTGAGTCGGGAGAGATCCTGAGAGTCAACCACGCCGAGCGGTTTTCCGTCGGCATCCGTCACCACGAGATCATCGATACGATGCTGTTCTAGCACCAGGAGAACCTCGGCGGCAAGTTTGTCGGCGCGTATTGTGACCGGATTCACGGTCATCACCTCTCCAACTGGTCGTGCGCCGATCGCTGGATCGGTCGGAAAATGCCTCGCAAAATCACCGTGGGTGAAGATCCCCTTGAGCAGACCGGCCTCATCGACGACCAGCGCCGCTCCTGCGCGGCGTGCCGTAAGCTCCTTGAGCACATCGACCACGGTGGCCGAAGCGGAGACAATCGCCGCCTGATCGCCGCTGCGCATGATGTCGCTCACCCGCAACAGCAGGGATCTTCCCAACTGACCGGCGGGATGAAAACGCGCGAAATCCTCGCGCGTGAATCCCCGCTCCTCTAGCAGCACCATGGCGAGCGCGTCGCCAAGCGCCAGCATCGTGGTCGTACTGGAGGTCGGCGCGAGATTATGAGGGCACGCTTCCTGCGAGACTGAGACATCGAGCACAACATCGCTGGCCTTCGCCAGGGTCGAGGAGGTGTTGCCCGTCAGGGCAATCTTGCGGACATTGAAGCGCGCCAGCGAGGGGAGAATCCGGATCAGCTCCTCGGTCTCCCCACTGTAGCTCAAGGTCAGGATCACATCGCCCTCCGAGACAACGCCCAAATCACCATGGAGGGCATTGAGCGAATCAAGCACCACGGACGGGGCACCCGTGCTGGTGAGCGTGGCGGCGATCTTCTCCCCGATATGTCCCGATTTGCCCACACCGAGCACGACAATTTTTCCCCGTTGTTCAACTGCTTCACGCAGAATTTTCACCGCAGCAACAAAGCTCCCGTCCAAACGCAGGGAAAGCCGCTTCAGCTCGCTGATTTCAATTGAGAGAACGCGCCGGGCGCGCTCGAGTGAGTCCATCGGGAGATTCTGAATCGGCAGGGGGGTGATAATCAACGCTCAATCATCCGAAGGAAGCGAGCAGCAGGAACCTCCCCATCAGAAACCATCCTGATTGTTTTTATGATCCGCTTAGTGCGATGCGGGCCTAGAGTAACAACACGCGGCTCATGGTGCTACTGCTCGAGCGATATGAGACACCGCCACAAACCCTATGCCACCGCAACGACTGGATATAGAATTACTTAACCTCTCTAGTACCAGATGACGTTACTGCTCAACATCCGATCGTCGTCAAAATGGAAATAACCCTTGAAGGATTTGCCTTCCAGCATCCCCGGCAGCCAGTAGGAATCATCCGCCCACATGTCGTGATAGGGAATGTCTGCGGGTTTCATCCAATAAGGAATCGCCTCTTCGGTCTCGATAGGATCGCCCAAGCAACCCTCGGCAAGAAAGACGGCGCAGTGGAGTGCGAGACCATCCACAAATTGGAAATGGAGTTCGCCGCGGTGGCTCAGGTTTAGCGGCGTCACACCCACCTCCTCCTCGGTCTCCCGGATCGCAGCCTCAAGAGCTGTTTCACCCTCCTCCAGGCGGCCGCCGGGACCGTTGATCTTTCCCGCACCGAGCCCGCGCATCTTGCGGATCATCAGGACTTCACCCTTCTGCCGCACGAAACACAGGGAGGCTCGCATCGTTGGCTGCCAGTTCTGCCAAAAATCATCCATGCGGTGTTTTTAACTGCAGAAGCTAAAAAGTCACAACTTTGTTACAATTGCTCCCTTGACCGGAGCAAATTTCGTCGCAGCATAGGTGATTCATGGAACTCGATGACCCCTCTCTCTTCCTCAACCGCGGCCTGAGCTGGCTGGAGTTCAATCAACGGGTGCTGGATCAGGCTCTCGACAAGTCAAATCCCCTGCTGGAGCGGCTCAAGTTCCTCTGCATCGTCAGTTCCAATCTCGACGAATTTTTTGAAGTACGCGTCGCCGGTCTCAAGCAACAGGTACAGACGCAGCTTGTTGCGCTAGCCCCTGACGCAATGTCCCCGAAAACGGAGCTTGCAGCCCTCTCCAAACGCGCCCGCCAGCAGGTCAAAGACCAGTACCGCTGCTGGAATGACGAGATCCGTCCCTGGCTTGCCGCACAGAATATCCGCTTCCACGATTTTCCCGATCTCCCGGAACAGGAACATCCGCATTTTGAGAAGTTCTTCCATGAGAGGGTCTTTCCCGTGCTGACCCCGCTGGCCATCGACCCCTCCCACCCCTTTCCCCAGCTGCTGAACAAAAGCCTCAATGTCATCGTGCAACTGGAGGGCGAAGGCCTTAATACCGACATCGCCGTGGTCCAGGTGCCACGCATCCTGCCGCGTGTTGTTCCCTTTTCCCAGCAGACCGAAGAGCAGGGACATGATTTCGTTTTTCTTGGCAGCATCATCAAACATTTCGTTGGATCACTCTTCCACGGTGTGACAGTTGTTGGAGCGCATCTCTTCCGCGTGACCCGCAACAGCAATCTCTATGTTGATGAGGAAGAGGCCGAAAATCTTCTCCATGCCATCGAGGAGGAATTGCGTCATGTGAACCGTGGGGCCGCTGTCAGGCTGGAAGTGCAGGAAGACTGCCCCGATGCCGTGGCCGACCGCCTGCTGGAAATATTCAGTCTGAATCAGGGCGACCTCTATCGCCATGACGGCCCGATCAATCTCACCCGCCTCATGCCACTGGCGCTTTCCATCGACCGGCCTGATCTGCGCGACAAGCGATTCACTCCGGCCTCCGTTGTCTCACTCAACGAGGAAGCCGATATTTTCTGGCATATCCGCAAGGGGGACATCCTCCTGCATCACCCCTACGACAGCTTCCAGACCGTCCTCGATTTTCTCGGACAGGCAGCTGAAGACCCGAACACCCTGGCCATCAAGCAGACCCTCTACCGTACCAGCTCTGATTCACCCCTGGTTGCCTCGCTGATCCAGGCGGCGCAGAACGGCAAGCAGGTCACCGTGATCATTGAACTGAAGGCCCGCTTCGACGAGGCCGCCAACATCAAATGGGCGCGACTCATGCGCGAGGCCGGGGTCAATGTCATCTATGGCATCGCCGGGCTCAAGACCCATGCCAAGGCGATGCTGATCGTGCGTCAGGAAGGTGATGTCATCCGCCGCTACGCCCACCTCGGCACAGGCAACTACCATCCCTCCACGGCAAGACTCTACACCGATCTTGGTCTGCTCACCGCGAACAGGGAACTAACAGACGATGTGGCGACGATGTTCAACATCCTGACCGGAGTTTCAAAATTTCCGGGCCTCAAGGAGCTTCACATGGCCCCCTACGATCTGAGGGAAGGCATGCTCGCTCTGATCGACCGCGAAATCGATCATGCCAAGGCGGGCAGGGCGGCTGAGATTTTTGTGAAAATGAATGCCCTGGTCGAGGAGGGGATGATCGAGGCCCTCTACCGCGCCTCGCAGGCCGGGGTCAAAATCCGCCTCATGATCCGCGGTGTCTGCTGCCTGCGCCCCGGCATTCCCGGGGTCAGCGACAACATCGAGGTGCGTAGCCTTGTCGGGCGATTCCTGGAACACAGCCGGATCATCCGCTTCGAAAACGGCGGCTCTCCCGACATCTATCTCGGAAGCGCCGACTGGATGCCCCGCAATCTCTTCCGGCGGGTGGAGACCACCTTTCCACTCCGCAATCCCCGTGTTCAAGAGCATGTGCAGGAGATCATCGACTGGTTCTGGCGCGACAACGTGAAGGCCCGCGTGCTCAATGCCGACGGAGAATATCTTCCACGACCTTTGGAACACGAACTCTTCGACGCGCAGGCTGAATTTCTCGCAGAGTCACAACGCCGCCGTAAGGCAAAGCCAGCAGTCGTTCAGTAGGGAAACCGAAGGAGCATGCCTGATACCTCGGCGCATTGCTGCTGGAAAAAAGGGACTCTTCTTTTACTCTCGCAATGACCGGGCTCTCCGAGAGGCCATCCGTCCAATGACTGTCCCAACATGAAAATCCTTGTTACCGGAGCCAACGGATATATTGGGAAACGCTTGATACCGGCACTGCTTGAGCAGGGACATGAGCTCTACTGCTGCGTCCGGGACAAAGCCCGCTTCGAGTTGGCGGACAAGGATCATCGGCTCCATACCCTTGAAGTAGATTTTCTCGGGGAAAAATTGCCCCCGGAATTTCCCCGCGATGTGGATGTGGCCTTTTACCTGATTCACTCTATGAACAGCAGCCACGGCAGCTTCGCTGAAGAGGAAAGTCGAGCCGCCAGAATGTTTCTTCGCCTTCTCGACAAAACATCGTGCAGGCAAATCATTTACCTGAGCGGCATCGTCAATGAGAAGAAACTCTCGGATCATCTCGCCTCCAGATTTGCCGTGGAGAAAATCCTTGGAGACGGACCGATCCCCGTCACGGTTTTGCGTGCGGGCATTGTTGTCGGATCAGGAAGCGCCTCCTTCGAAATCATCAGGGATCTGGTAGAAAAGCTACCCGTCATGGTTGCGCCAAAATGGTTGAAGACCCGTTGCCAGCCCATCGCCATCCGCAATGTCATTCAGTTTCTGATCGATGTCATGCTCAGGGAATCGACTCTTGGTCGGAATTACGATATTGGCGGTCCTGAAGTCATGACCTACCGGGAAATGCTCTACCAGTATGCAAAGGTGCGTGGTTTGAAGCGCTTGATCATCACTATCCCAGTCATGACACCACGCCTCTCCTCCTATTGGCTCTACTTCATCACCTCAACATCCTACCACCTCGCCTCGAACTTGGTGGAGAGTATGAAGGTTGATATCGTCGCGCGAAAAAACAACCTGGCTGAAGAATTGGGCATCACCCTCTTGCCTTACAGCACGGCACTTAAGCTGGCCTTTGAGAAAATTGACCACGGAAACGTGGTCAGCGGCTGGAAGGACTCCTTCTCCTCCTCTGGTGCAAAGCTTGTCATGATGGACTCTGTTCATGTCCCGCATCACGGCTGTTTTGAGGATGTTCGCAGCAGGAATGTAGCAGACACCTCAGCATCTGCGTGGGAGCGGATCTGGAATATCGGCGGGGATGTCGGCTGGTATTATGCAAACTGGCTCTGGGAGTTGCGTGGCCTTCTCGACAAGCTGACTGGAGGCGTTGGCCTGAACCGGGGACGCACGCATTCTCACGATATCGAACCTGGCGATGCATTGGACTTCTGGCGCGTTCTTGTTGCAGAGAAGGAAAAAAGGCGCCTTTTGCTTTATGCCGAGATGAGGTTGCCGGGTGAAGCGTGGCTGGAGTTCAAAATCATCCCGACGGAACACGGCGACCGCCTTATTCAAACCGCTACATTCCGTCCGCGCGGAGTTTCCGGACGATTATACTGGTATGCCGTCCTCCCGTTTCACCATTTCATCTTCAACGGCATGATCAACGCGATTACACGAACATGTTCCACAAAACCGGAACGGCTAAAGACCCGCTGATTATACTCGCGGCCTAACCCTCTTGCTAATCGCCGTTCGTCGGGACGGGCTGCTGTTCGTCGATGCTTGTGAAGCGCGGTTTTTTGAACACAGTGAGCAGCAATTTGTTACCGGAGGATTCCAGAATTAATGTCTCGCCGACATAACTGTGGTTTCCGAGCGAAAGTTTCAACTCCACTTCTCTTGTATCGCCATCAAAGAACCTGAGATATTTTGCAATGGTTCGGCCCTTGAGATCAGGAGATGAAAAGTAGTCGAAATAACTGTTCCCGATCAGCGTCTTCTTAGAGATGCCGAGTTTTTCCACCACCTTGTTGTTGCAGTTGATGATAGTGCCAGAGAGATCGGAGATGACGATCGGGTCAGGAAATCTGGAGATGATTTCGTGGAGCTCTTCAAGGCTTTTACGGTGCTTGTTGAGCAAATAGCTAAAGGTCGAGGCAAAGATGCCGACACAAAAAAAGGTAAACGCCCTGATGTCCAACGTCACTTCAAGCGGCAGTTGGCGGGTGTGTGCGGTGAACAAGTAAAATGTCGGCACGTGGAACAGGGTGATGACAATGCCACTGTACGCAAGCGCCCAAAAGACCATCCAGGGCGTCGCTAAAATGAGGCTCATCAGCAGGAGCCCCAGCGTGCATAGTGCCGGCGTGATCGGCGGCCCCGGCATATAATGATCCCCAATGATCGCAGCTAGGACGTAGAGAGCAGGAAATACCCCGGAGGAAAAATTGGCGATGGGCCGTCGCTCAAAAACTTTCAACATAGGACGAGTATACCCCAAAGAGTTACCTAATCAAAGAAACTTGGAGCGGGTAGAGGGAACGACTTGCGGTGGGAACCGCGTCGTAGACTGTATGAAATACAGCCCGTTAGGGTGAGCCTCGCGGGAGCGAGCGAATCAATCGAATACTCACAAACTCAAAGTGATCGCCGCAGAAAAATGCCCCACTTTCGAT
>DKEN01000052.1:0-2926 GCA_002452515.1 Spartobacteria bacterium UBA6821
AAAGGCCAAGCGCATCCCTTAATTCGACGATGTCCTCTTCCGGATTGATACCCGAGGGAAGGGAAGTTCTGGTGAAGCGTTTCACTTTTTTACTGGTTTCCCTCAGGTCGCTCAGAAGATTACGAAGCGAAGCTGCTTTTTCGAAATCGAGCTTTTCAGCCGCTTTCTCCATTTCCCCTTCGATGGAGGCGATCATGTCTCGGGACTTCCCTTCCAGGACTTCACAGGCCTGCTCGACCCGCCGGTGATAGTCCTCCCGGGAGATGCGTGCGACGCAGGGGGCGGAGCAGTTCTTGATCACATGATCGAGGCAGTGTTTGAAATCCCGCTCGCCAGGTTCCAAGGGTCGGCAGGTGCGGAGCCCAAACTCCTTTTTGATCGCCTGCAGGGAACTGCGTACAGCCCCGGCATTGGCAAAGGGGCCGAAGTACCGGGCTCCATCCTCGCGGCGGAGCCGGGTCAGTTCGAAGCGCGGCAACGGATCACTCATCTGGACCCGCACGAGCAGGAAGCGCTTGTCGTCGCGGAAACTGATGTTGTATTTGGGACGCCATTCTTTGATGAGCTTNNCCCTCGAAGAGGACGGCTTCCGCATCACTTTTTACCAGATGCCATTCATAGTCGGAGGCACTGTCGATGAGGGCGCGGGTTTTGAGATCAACCCGATTGCGGCTGGAGGGAGTAAAATAGTTGGCGAGCCGACGACGGAGATCACGGGCCTTGCCGACATAGATGATCTTGGCGAAACGGTCGCGAATTAGATAAACGCCCGGCTTGTGGGGCACATCCTGCAGTTTTTTCTGCAGGGCGATGGCCTTCGCGGTATTGGAATGGAGATCGATTCCGGGCATTCACTTGGCATGATAGCACAAATCCATGCCCTGGCATTGAACAGAGGAAGAATGGCATCGCGCGGAGACGCTGAGATCGCAGAGGACGGAGATTGGGAGATACTCTCAGCGTCTCTGCGCCTCTGCGCGAGATTTTCCCTTTTCAGAAAGGCCGATGGTGGATCTTGGAGGCCTTGACCTTGGGAAGGGGTTCCGATTTCCTGTTAAACAGACTTCTAAATTGCCGACCTCCGATTTCTCCGCCCAACTTCCAACTTCCAACTTTGACGGCACTTTGCTCCCGCAAAGCGGTGCCGCCCTTTCAGGGCTGCCTTCGGCAGTCTTCCGCGCCGCTCCCCAGCGGCTTGGTTGACCTAACAGTCTACAGTCTAAACCGCTAATAGCCTTCTTTTCTATGATTTCCATCACCATTCCGATCTACAATGAGCACGGTGCCATTGAGGCGCTCTTTGCAAAGATCAAGGAGGTGATGGATCGGCTGGGCTCTCCCTATGAAGTGATCTTTGTGAATGACGGAAGCACCGACGGGAGTGCAGCCCTGCTCAATCAGATCGCCTCACAGAACCCCGAGATCAAGGTGATTCATTTCAGACGGAATTTCGGCCAGACGGCCGCCATGATGGCCGGATTCGACCATGCCTCCGGAGACGTGATCATCCCGATGGATGGGGATTATCAGAACGACCCGGAGGATATTCCCAAGATGCTGGCGAAGCTGGATGAGGGATTCGATGTGATCTCAGGTTGGAGGCGCGACCGTCAGGATAATGCCATCCAGCGGAATTTCCCCAGCATGCTGGCCAATCGCCTGATCTCAGCCATCTCGGGAGTGCGGCTGCATGATTTCGGGTGTTCGCTCAAGGCCTACCGCCGCGAGGTCATCGAGGGGGTCCGGCTTTACGGGGAGATGCACCGCTTCCTGCCGATCTACACCCGGTGGCACGGAGCCCGGATTACCGAGATACCGGTGAATCATTTTCCCCGGCGCACGGGCAAATCCAAGTATGGCCTGGAGCGTGTCATCAAGGTCATCCTCGATCTCATGGTGGTCAAATTCCTCGACCGCCATCAGCAAAAGCCGATGTATGTCTTCGGCATGTGCGGTGTGCTGAGTCTCGCCGCTTCCTTAGCTTTCGGTCTCTGGGCACTTGCCCTGCTTTTCTTTGCCCACAAGCCGCTGATCACCACTCCGGTTCCTTCCTTCTGTCTCCTTGCCTTCATGACAGGCGTGCTGTGCATTCTCATGGGACTGCTCGCCGAAATGATCACCCGCACCTTCTTTGAGTCGCAGGGGAAATCCATTTATCTGGTGAAAGAGATGAAGAATCTGGAGGGGAAACATCTTCCCCATTTCCCGGTCAGCTGATGTGCGGGATTGCGGGATTTGTCGCTCCCCGTGATCAGGGAAGCCGGGAAGTTCTGGAGAGGATGACCCGTGCGCTGGCGCACCGCGGGCCCGATGCCGAAGGTTACCAAATCGATGCGGAGCAGGGTGTTCATCTTGGACATCGCAGGCTCTCCATTGTCGATCTCTCAGGTGGTGCCCAGCCGATGTCCTCGCAGGATGGGGAGCTCACCATTGTCTTCAACGGGGAGATTTACAATCACGCAGAACTGCGTGCCGAACTACAGGCCAAGGGACATTCTTTTCAGACCGACCACTCTGACACCGAGGTGTTGCTGGAAGGGTATCGGGCCTGGGGGGAGGGGATGNNCTTCGCCTTTGCCTCAGAACTCATAGCGCTCCTGCACCATCCGGCAGCGCCAAGAAATGAGTCCACCCTGGCGCTCAAAAAATACTTTGCTTACGGCTACATCCCAGCACCAATTTCGGCCATCGAGGGCATCTTTAAGCTGCCGGGTGGTTGGTGTGGCACCCTCGATCTCGCCACGAGCAGGTGGTCTCCGAAAAAATGGTGGGAGTTCCGATTGGAGCCATCCCCACTTGAGGTCACGCCTGCCCGCTGTGCCGCCTGGGCCGAGGAACTGCTCTCCGTGCTCGATGGTGCGGTGAAGCGACGCCTGATGGCCGATGTGCCGCTCGGAGTCTTCCTGAGTGGCGGTATTGATTCCTC
>DKEN01000052.1:2984-5680 GCA_002452515.1 Spartobacteria bacterium UBA6821
GATGCCTCCATCCTGCCGACCTGGCTGCTCTCAGGGTTTACGCGACGGCACGTGACGGTGGCTCTCGGCGGCGACGGAGGAGATGAACTCTTTGCCGGGTACGATCCTTTTCAGGCACTGCAAAAAGCCGATCTTTACAGCCGACTGGTGCCGCGATCCCTCCATCCCGCGATCAGGTTGCTGGCCTCACGGCTTCCGGTGTCGCACGCGAATATCAGTCTCGATTTCAAGATCAAGCGTACCCTGCGCGGACTTTCCTATCGTGACGAACTTCGCCTTCCCGTCTGGATGGGGGCCTTGGAGCCAAGCGAGATTGACCGTTACTTCGGCGATCACACCTCGGAGGAGGAACTCTACAGCGAGGCGATCGAGGCTTGGGAAGCCGCCGGGGAGCAGGCCCATTCCGTGGATCGTGCCCTACAGTTCTTCACCCGTCTCTATCTTCAGGACGGGATCATGGCGAAGGTGGACCGGGCCAGCATGCTCCACTCGCTGGAGGCCCGTTCCCCGTTTCTTGATCTGGAAGTGATCGATTTCGCCCGCCGCCTCCCTCACACGGTGAAGCTGCGAGAGGGGACGACGAAGTGGATTCTCAAGAAGGCTCTGGAGCCAGTGCTGCCTGCCTCGATTCTCCATCGGAAGAAAAAGGGATTCGGCACGCCCATCGGCCCCTGGCTGCGCGAAGGAGCTATTACGCCTGAGATTCCGTCTGATCCCGCAGGCAGTATCGTTCGCAAGGCCCTTCAGTCTCACCGCTCAGGCCATAGTGACGAACGCCTCTTTCTCTGGTGTCAGCATGTGTTGGAGAGTTGGAGGAAAGCAAATTCATGACCTGATCTGGTTTCTTATGAAAACGAGGCTGACCATAGTACTGGTAGGAGTGGGATTTCTAGTAACCGCATTGGGTGGCTATCTCTTCGGCTTATACCGTGCCGCAAATATCTCGAGTCATACTTTTAATGCGATAGTTGCCACTTTCACTGGAGAACCTCTTCTGATGATGGATGAAAAATCCGAAGACCTCAGATATGTTTTGGAAAAACGCTTGGATTATAATGTGTTCGAACTTAGACATTCCAAGCCTCTGAAAATAGACGGAAATTTTCTAAAGGCGGCTTTCTCATGGAAGGATCCTTCTTATTCAAGCCTCTTAGAAGCCGATGAAAAAATTCTTCGAGACTATGTGGCAAGGCATCCAAAAAACGGGTTTGAACTTTGCTATACGAATGCCACCGGCCCCTACATTCCCCCGGGCATTCAAGGCCAGCGATTATTTGAGAAGCTGCCTAAAACTGACTCATCGGCACCGACAGTTCAGCAATGGATTCAAGAAACAGAACAGTTCCTCCGCGAGCATCCCGAAACTAAATGGGATCATAATCTCCATTATGAAATCCTGTCGTTCCAAACCTTGGATCGACTACGATCCAATCCGATCGATTTGAAATTCACAGCATTGGATGGTCGCGAAGTTGATCTTGCTACAATGCGTGGGAAAGTTGTGCTTTTCGACTTTTGGGCAACCTGGTGCGGGCCTTGTGTCCAGAATGTTCCGGAGGTGGTGGAGGCTTACAAAAAGTATCACGACAAGGGATTTGAGATTGTGGGCTTCTCCTCGGACAGCGACAAAGCAAAGCTGGAATCTTTCATAAAAGAAAAAAGGATGCTGTGGCCAGAGTTCTTCGACGGGAAGGCATCGATGGGGAGGAATTTTGGCATCAATGGAATTCCTACGCTGTGGCTTTTTAACAAGCAGGGTATTCTCGTTGAGCCAGACGCTCGGGGAAAACTCGATGCGCAGATTCCTCAACTCCTTTCTGAGTAGATCTGCATGAAAATTCTGATCCTCAACTACGAGCATCCTCCGATTGGAGGAGGCGGCGGGCGATTGGCTGCAAGAGTTGGTGCCGGATTGGTACGTCGAGGCCATGAGGTGCGGGTGCTGACGGCGGGGATGCCTCATCTGCCAAAGGAATCGATTGAAGATGGAATGGAGGTGCGACGGTTGCGCGCCTTCCGAAGGCGTGAGGATACGTGCAGTGTGCCTGAAATGGCGGCCTGGGTGCTGGCGGCCATTCCTGCAGCGATTGGGGAAATCCGCCGATGGAAGCCCGATGTCATCCACGCCCACTTCGCTGTGCCGACCGGAGCTGTGGCCCGGATGGCGCATCAGTTCACAGGAGTACCCTATGTCTTGACAGCCCATCTCGGAGATGTGCCGGGAGGTGTGCCCGAACAGACGGGGGATCTTTTCCGATGGGTGCAGCCCTTCACCGTTCCGATTTGGAAGGGAGCCGCTTCAACCACCGCTGTGAGCAGCTTTGTAGCGGGACTGGCCCAAAACGCTTACGGGCTAACGCCTGAAATCATTCTCAATGGCTTGGTACTTCCACCACCACCCGCTCTGGAAATCCATCAGCCGACCCGGCTGCTCATGGTGGGACGGATGAGTGTGCAGAAGAATCCCCTCACAGCCGTGAGAGCGCTGGCGTTGCTGAACGAACTTCCCTGGCTCTGCACGATCATCGGTGATGGGCCACTCCTTGACGAGGCACGTTCTGAAGCCAAAGCGCTAGGGCTTTCTGATCGGATGGAGTTCCGAGGGTGGACCTCTGCCGCTGAGGTCAGTGATGCAATGAGGGCTTCGGATATTCTCCTGATGCCCTCTTTATCGGAGGGATTGCCCATGGTTGCCA
>DKEN01000044.1 GCA_002452515.1 Spartobacteria bacterium UBA6821
CGAAGGAATGGGGCTACAGCCTTGGCTCCGTGTATATTCGCAAAGTTCATTTCCGAGATCTCGGAATGATCCGTCAGATTGAGGCCAAGGTGGTGAATCGTCTGCGTCAGGTGACCTCGGCCATCAAGCAGGATGGAACCAATCAGGTGAACATCATCGCGAGCACCGCCGAACAGCGTGCCGCCAATGAATTCGCCAAGGCGGCGGCGATGCGCCCCCAAATTGTCGGCGAAGCACTGATGAAGATCTCCGAGGATGAGGAAATTTCCCGTGCGCTCTTCAAGGTGCTTGAAACCCAGAACATCATCAACGGTCAGGCCGCCATCACATTGATTCCTGAGAAGTCAGCACTCCTGGGTGAACTTCTCGCCATGCAGGGGGATACTAAACCTCCTGCAAAATAGTGTGACCGGCTGAGTCCGTAAAAGATTCACAGGGATGAAAGGGGTGGCTGCTCTCATTCTCTCTATTCTTTTGATCAGGATTATTTGAGGGCTGGAATTAACAGAGATTCGATTACCTCGCATTCTTTGAGATGCTCACTTTTAGCGCGTCCCTTAATGGCGCGAATCAGGTCGGGAGAAAGACGGGTAATGTATTGAACGCGACCGCTGGTTTTACGGCCTGCTCCGGCGCGTGCACCTCCCCATTGGACTTTCTTTGTCTCGAAAAAGTCTAGAATATCTTCGCCTTCGTTAAATCGGGTTTCAAGGTTCTTAGCGGTTGTCTTTTTCATGGTAGAGTTTTTTTTCGTTTTCTCGGCTGCGGCGAGCGCTGATGATGCGGATGAACTCCCCGCGCATGGTGAAGATGACTGTCCAAAATTTTCCGCCGATCTTCCCAATAGCAAGCTTACGCTGCTCTCCGAACTGATTGCTTTCCAACTCAAGGACGTGCCCTTCCCACATGGATTGAGCCTCTGAGAGATGGAGATTATGCTTTTCGAAGTTGGTTTGGTTTTTGGTTTCATCCCACTCGAATCTCACGAGTTCACACCTCGCATCAAGATGTTTGAATGTCAAATGACTTTTCAAATATCAATACGACCAAGCACCGTGTAGTATTTCCTACACTGTTTGATCCCCTTTATCCCTGTGAGATAAACAGTACTCCTGCTTTCCTTCGGGCGTGGCGATTGCCCGGGAGGTTGATCTTTGCCGTCCCGATGCCTTCCGTGTCATACTCCAGCAGGGAAGCCGTGCGCTCCACTTCGGCAAAACCGGGCTCATCAATTCCGTGATGTTTCAGCCAAGAGTGGATCACACGACGGCGGAGTGCCGGGTGGAGTTCCTGAAGAAGCTTCACCGGAAGTTCTGTCTTTAAGGCGATGGGGTTCGAAAGGGCTGAGAGTAGATCCTCTTCATCCGCGAAAATTCGGGCATTGCGGACGATGGCACTTCGGAACGAGGGACCCAGAAGTTCCTCGATGAGCGGAAGTAGTCGAAGGCGGATTTTGTTGCGAGAAGGTGAGGCTGCCTCGGCAGCGGTATTGGTCTCATCTTCCCGATAGCGTAATTTTCGCTCGCTGAGATAATCGAGTAGCTGGCTTTTGGTGACTGCAAGCAGGGGACGGTAAAGCGTCAGCGTGATGCCCTCGATCGTGCGGGTCGATCGGGGTTTTATCCCGGAGAGTCCAGCCGTGCCGGAACCCCGTAAAAAGTGAAAGAGGCAGGTCTCCACCTGATCGTCGGCATGATGGGCCAGCACGAGCGAGCGGCTACGATGTTTCCGTGCGACGGATGCGAGAAATGAGTAGCGCGACTGACGGGCGGCGGTTTCTAGCGAGATTTTTTCGCTCTTTGCGAGAGAGCGCACATCGGCAGAACCAAGTTCGAAGGGCAGAGCAAGCTTGGCGGAGAGTCGCTCCACAAAGGCCGCGTCGGCACGCGAGGCGGCTCCGCGCAGGCGGTGATTAAAATGAGCGACAACGAGGTTCTTGAATCCTGCTTCAAGCAAGAGATGAAGCAGTGCGATGGAATCGCTTCCTCCAGAGACAGCAACTACGAGCTTCATGTTTCGGAT
This sequence comes from Spartobacteria bacterium UBA6821, assembly GCA_002452515.1. GTDB lineage: Bacteria > Verrucomicrobiota > Verrucomicrobiia > Chthoniobacterales > UBA6821 > UBA6821. Next base: position 2,023 of record DKEN01000044.1, read on the forward strand.
CAAGGCAAGCTCACGCTTCACCTCTACTGCCAGAGGGGAGATTGATCGATTTGGTTTAGCTTTCTTCATGCTCATCTTCCTGCCCTCAGTCCCTAATAGTCTTCAGTCTAGACCCCTTCAGCCTGCGGCCAGTGGCCGCGTCAGCCGATTTGCGAGGCACCGAAATAGGGGTGAAGCGGTTCGGGCAGGATTAATGGTCCCCCCGGCTTGGTGTGGGTTTCCAGGAGGGCCACAAAGAGGCGGGGAAGTGCTGTGCCAGACCCGTTCAAGGTATGACAGAATTGGTTTTTCCCCTCGGCGTTCTTGTAACGGAGATTCATGCGGCGCGCCTGATAATCGCCGAAATGGGAGCAGCTGGAGACCTCAAGGTAGGCTCCCTGACCGGGGGCCCAGACTTCGAGGTCATAGGTGCGGGAGGCGGAGAATCCAATGTCGCCGGTGCAAAGTTCGAGAACACGGTAGGGGAGATGGAGAAGTTGCAGGACTTTTTCCGCATTGGCGGTCAGGGATTCCAACTCGGCGGCGGCTTGATCAGGCGTGGTGATCTTGACCAACTCGACCTTGTCAAACTGGTGCATGCGGATCATCCCGCGCGTTTCACGACCGGCTGATCCGGCCTCGCGGCGGAAACAGGGGGTGCAGGCAGTGAGTTTCAGTGGAAGCTGTGCCTCGGAGAGAATCTCCTCCCGGTAAATATTGGTCAGGGAGACCTCCGCAGTCGGCGTGAGGAAGGAGGCGCCGTCATCAAAGCCGTACATGTCATCTTCAAACTTCGGGAGCTGGCCCGTCCCTTCCATGCAGTCCCGGCGCACGAGCACCGGAGGGGCTATTTCGGTGTAGCCGTGGATGCGGGTCTGAAGGTCGAGGAGGAAGTTGATCAGGGCCCGCTCCAGGCGTGCTCCCTCCCCGGTGAAGAGGACGTAGCCGCTGCCGCTGATCTTGGCCGCCCTTTCCAGATCGAAGAGACCGAGACGGGCACCGATCGCGACATGATCCTCGGGATTCATCGGGGCTGGTTCGCCCCAGTGCTTGATCGCCACATTGGCCTCGGCATCAAATCCCTCCGGCAGTCCGGGGGCGGGAAGATTCGGCACCCGCAGCAAGAGATCCCGCTGTTCACCATCCAACTCAGTCGCGGTGCGTCCGAGTTCCTCCATTTCGGTGGCAAAGGTTTTGACCTGGGCCTCCAGTTCGCTGGAATCGCCACCACTCTTCTTAAGTCCACCGATTTCCTTGCTCAGGCGGTTGCGTTCGGCGCGCAGATGCTGGAGCCGGGTTTCGGTTTCCCGGCGACGGGCATCAATGGCCAGGATCTGGTCCACCAGGTCGGAAAATTGGGGAGACCGCGTGGCGAGGCGTGTTTTGACGGAAGCGGGATCCTCTCGGAGCAGTCGGATGTCGAGCATGGGAAGAGACTAAAGGATGAAAGCTGAAAGCTGAAAGCTGAAAGCTGAACCAAGCCGGTGGGAAAGTTAAAGGTGCGGAAAGGTCAGAAGACGAAGGTCGAAGGTCGAGGGGCTAAAACGGAAAGCTGAACCAAGTCCCTTTTGAATTCTGGTACAGGTTCAAGACATAGGTAACACAATAGGTTCAGGACATAGGTAACACCTTGGGGTTCT
>DKEN01000046.1 GCA_002452515.1 Spartobacteria bacterium UBA6821
CCAGGGTAGCCGCATCCATGACTAGATCAAGAAGCGGAACTTCCTTGTCGATCAGTTCCCCATCGGAGCTATTGGGATTTTTTACCTTGGTCTTGAAGGATTCACCGGCACGAAGAAGCTTGGCCGAACTACCACCAGGAATAACGGCCTTGAGTGTGCGACCGGGCTTGAGCCCACCACAGACATCAAAAATGAGTTCGCCGAGGGTCACACCACCAGCGGGAATTTCATAAGGGCCGGGACGCAGTACATCGCCAGAGACACACATGACACGCGTGCCACCGTCACCGGGAGTACCCATCTTGGAATACTCGTCGCTGCCGATCTTGAGGATCTGCTTGATGTGACAGAGGGTCTCCACATTGTTGACGATCGTCGGAGACATGTAGAGTCCGAGAACGGCTGGGAAATAGGGAGGCTTGATGCGGGGATAGGGACGCTTCCCTTCCAACGACTCGATCATGCTGGTCTCTTCACCGCAGATGTAGGCAGCCGCTCCCTGATGGACATGCATGTCTATTTCAAATCCGCTGCCGAGGATGTTCTTGCCGAGGTACCCCTTGGCACGGGCCTCCTGGAGAGCCTTGGTCATGATCTCAGCAGCCTTCGGAAACTCGCAACGGATGTAGATGTAGGCGAGATGGACATTGAGCGCGTAGGCGGCGATGGCCATCCCCTCGATGAGTTGATGGGGATCATCGTGCAGGATGTAACGATCCTTGAACGTGCCNNCGCTTGATGAAGCCCCATTTCACACCGCAGGGGAAACCGGCACCACCCCGTCCACGAAGATTGGCTTTCTTGACCTCATCGATAATCTCCTCGGGCTTCATGCCGAGGGCCTTTTTCAGTTCGGCGTAGCCGCCATGTTTTTCATAACACTCGATGTCGGGCGTGTATCCCTGTGTCCAGGCGTTCTGAAAGATAACGCGGCGTTCCTTGGCGTGTGGTGGAAGAAGAAGGGATTTCATGAGGCGTACTGAGTTAAGATCTTGGGAATGTCGGCTTCCGTGACATCCTCGTGCAGATCGTCATTCACAAGACAGACCGGGGCGGAACCGCAACTCGCCAGACACTCGACAAACTCGATGCTGTATTTGCCATCGGCGCTGGTCGGCAGGCCATGGTGGTGATCGGTGGAGGGATCAACCCCCACCGCATTGCAGAACTTCTCGCGGAGCTCATAGCTGCCAGCCATCGCGCAGGAAAGAGTGCGACAGATACGGATGATCGCCTTGCCGGGGGCTTCCTGACGGAACCATGGATAGAAAGTAACCAGCTCCAGAATATTGATCGGCTCGAGTTCGAGACGCTGGGCAATCCAATTCACACCGCTGTCGTCGATGAACCCGAAGTGATTCTGCCAGAGGTGCAACAGGGGCAGTGAAGCACTTCGCTTGGAGACGGGATAGTGCGTGACAGCCTCGTCGATTTTGGCAAGAAGGTCGGCGGGGATCTGGTCTGCCTGCCGTGGACCTGAGGAAGATACTGGATGATGTTCCATGAAGTATTGGAAGAAACCAAAAAATAGGGTGATCGGAAAGAGGGAAATCGCTTTTACCGAAGTTTCCGGGGGACTAATGCAGCTTCCAGAACATCACAACGGTGATGATGAGCCCGATTGAGGTGATCAGCAGTCTGGCTTTTTCCTGGGAAAGTCTCTGAGAATAGGTGGCTCCCACATAATATCCGGCGACGGCTCCAACGGTCATCACCCCCATGATAGGCCAGTTAATGAGTCCACAGGCCGTAAACCAGATGGCGGCCACCAGATTAATCAGTGATCCAATCACATTCTTCAGGGTATTCATCTTATGAATATCGGAGAATCCAAGAAATCCGAGTGAGGCCAGCATCAGAATCCCGATACCCGCCCCGAAGTAGCCGCCGTAAACCGAGACAAGGAACTGGAAAACCAACGCCACGATGAGATGGGTGCGGTTGTGGGTATGTCCCGGAGCTTCTTCGAGCACCACCAGATGCGCCACGCGCCTCCTTAAGACTCCCTGAAGCATGAAAAGCAACGTGGCAAAGAGGACGAGGTAGGGCACCAGCGTGGAAAAGGTGCTCTCTTTCCCATGAGTCAGAAGGAAGCTTCCAAGCCAGCCGCCGACAAGACTCACCGGGATGAAGGTTTTGAACCAGGCTTGCACCTCCCTGATATTTTTCCGGAAACCGTAGAGGCTGCCTGCCGTCCCCACCACGAGTGACAAGGTGCTGGTGGCATTGGCGATTACCGGCGGAACTCCAAACAGGATGAGCACCGGAAACGTGACCAGCGTCCCCCCACCCGCCACAGCATTGATCATTCCCGCGGCGAAGGCTGCTCCAAGGAGTGCTATGGCTTCGACTGGTGACATCATATTTGGCGACAAGTTTACAGCCACATCCCTCAAAGGCGATCCCAGAGAAAGAGGGAAATTATCTGCCGGTCGTCCCCGACTAGGCATCCTTGATCTGCTGATCTTCAGAAATTGATGCCACTTTTCTCCTGAAAAGCCGTGGCTCCCTACGGGCTACGATTTCATCGTAGTCTACCGCCCCAGTTCCCACCGGGTTGGTTCTCAGCCTACGCCTCGAATGACAATACCTGTCCGTGGGAACGGACGGGATAGCCAGCATGAACATGCTGCCCTTAGGGTTCCATTCGCGGGAGCGATGGGAGCAAAGCCGCATTCCAACACGCCTTTTTTCTTTTGCCCGAGGGAAAATCACGGCATCGTCACTCCCTTTTCGTCCGACTCATTTTATACCTGATTTTCCATGCTTACTGTTTCCGGTCTTTCCAAATCCTACGGCGGACGCGCCCTCTTTGAGGATGCCTCCCTGCAAATCAATCGTGGTGACCGTATCGGCCTCATCGGAGCCAATGGTGCCGGAAAATCGACCATTTTTTCCCTCATCCTGAAAGTAGCTTCTCCCGACACCGGCACGGTAGCCTTGGAGCGGAACACCACAATCGGTTTTCTTCCCCAAGAGAGTGCTCCTTCGGGTGATGAAACCGTCCTGGAACTGGCCACCAATATTTCCCCCGAGATGGAGGAAGTACATCGCCTGATGCGAGAACATACGAGTGAGGAGGATGCGGTTCACCACGAGGCCATCGCCCGTTTTGCCGAACTCGACGGGCATACCCTGGCGGTCAAGGCAAAGCGCATTCTGAGCGGCCTCGCCTTCCGTGAGAGCGATGTCTCCAAACCCGCACGCACCCTCAGCGGCGGCTGGATCATGAGGGCCCATCTGGCCCGCCTCCTGGTCATGGAACCGGATCTCCTGATGCTCGATGAACCGACCAATCATCTCGACCTCGAATCCCTGGGCTGGTTCCAGAGCTACCTCTCCAAATACAGCGGCGCTATTCTGGCAATCTCCCATGACCGGGAGTTTCTGAATGCCATCTGCCTGAACATTCTCGAAATCCGTCACCACAAACTCAACCGCTACCGGGGAAACTACGATGCGTACCTTTCCCAAAAAGCGGCCCGCGAGGAACAGCAGTGGGCGGCCTACAAGAGCCAGCAGCGCGAAATCGCAGAACTCCAGCGTTTCATCGACCGCTTCCGTGCCAAGGCAAGCAAGGCCGCGCAGGCACAGGATCGCATCAAGCAACTCGACCGCATGGTGCGAATCGAGGCTCCGGAACGCGATGAGGCAACGGTCTCCTTCTCGTTTCCACAACCAAAGCGCGGCGGCGAACGCACTATCACCCTGGAAGGGGTGAAACAGTCCTACGGCACCCATGTTGTCTATGAGCGGCTGGATCTCGAAATTAACAGGGGACAACGAACCGTGCTGGTAGGACCAAATGGTTCCGGAAAATCGACCCTCCTCAAGATTATCGCCGGAATGCTCCCTCTGGAGGCAGGCACCATCACACCGGGTCACAACCTCACCGTCGGTTACTTCGCCCAGCAACGCACCGAGATGCTCGACATCAAACGAAGTGTTCTGGCCGAGGCGATGGATGGGGAGAACAGCGTTCCGGAACAGGCCGTCCGCACGATCCTCGGCTCCTTCCTCTTCCGCGGCGATGATGTCTTCAAGCCGGTTGGCGTCCTCAGTGGCGGAGAAAAAAGCCGCCTGGCCCTGGTCAAGCTCCTCTTGAATCCACCGAACCTGCTCCTGCTCGACGA
>DKEN01000014.1:0-6718 GCA_002452515.1 Spartobacteria bacterium UBA6821
TTCAGTACCATCGTTCGTTAGCTCTTTTGGCTGGACTAGGTAATTGTATCCATCCAATCCGGTAACAGTGGCCTCTCTCCATTGCTCGGGCTCCATAAATTCCTTTATCCCCTCAGCTTCTCTCATGAGCCAACTTCCTCCGGAGCTGTACCCCATTGATTCTGCATAACGCCCCGCTGCTTTCCGCCATGCAATCATGTACGGGGTTACATGCGCTAGTTCGCTTGTCCTCGCCCACTTCCTTCCAGTGTAGACATAATCTGGAGGAGTTAACGGGTTTGATCTTGGTGGTATGGGACACATACCGTTCTTGCGATCAATCAGAAGGCTGCCGCAGTAGTTCAATGCCATATAGGAGCAAACCCTGAGAAAATCTTCGGTTGTAGGTAGGATTTCCAGGTCATGCTCCTCGCCAATGCCATGTCTCTTCTCCGCGATGATTTTCTGAAGGCCTTGGTATGACTCCTTCTCCTCCTTGTCGCCTCTTTCAGTGAAGGGCCACATCATAAGATGGCAGTGAAGCCTTGGTTCTTTATGGACCGGAGTTCGGTAATAATACCCCTTATGGCGCCACTCTTGATATTTGGTGTGTGTGCCGAAGGCAATGACTGCCACAGATTGATACCCAAGCCTATCAAAGGTATCTTCTCTGAAGTCTTTCAGATGTGACCGCACATCGTTATAATGAATTTTCCCCTCGAAGGTTAAGGTGACAAAATAGATGGGCTGGGGTAGTATTCGCGCCAAGTTTGTTTGCAGGGCTACGAAGAGACGATAGGCACGCAGATCCTTCCACCCCCAACGGTTTGGTCGTGTTAATGAATTGGCCAGCTTTGTTCCGATGGCCAGAACGAGCCCCCTTAAGGTATCAATGTACCCGATGAGAAAGAGACGTTTACTCCAGGGGCCTTTCAGAGCCATCTGTAGATACTTTCTGGCATGAGCTCTAGCTCTCCTGAGCTCGCCCAAGCGATTTGGAAGATAACCATATAATATATCAGCATTTTTGGCTATTTCCGCTCGGGACTGCTTTATAATAATCAAGGAAGATAAAAGAAGTAATATCCTTTTCCACAAAGGCACCTTTGGAAATTCCGCGTCAAAAATCTCTGCCATCCAGGGCCACGCGAATTGATCTGGATTTGTCAATCCCGGTATAGGTACAACTTTCTTCTCGAATAGAACTGTACGTCGAGGTGTTGATGTAGGATCAGGGGGCATAGAAAGGGATTTCTTTCGGTCATCGCATTAAATCAACCGTTTTCTGCTAGATTACGAGATTTTCCTGCTCCAAAGATTCCTCATTAAATCATTTTCCATTTCAATTATGGCGCTTTAATCAAGAATCCGTTACATTCTTCCCTATGAGCAAGCCCTTAAAGGGAATTTCGTTACCGGATCAGCAAGGCGAGGTTGTCATCTCCATGGAGAGCAACCGTGTCGCTATCCACCGTGCCGTCCGTGCCGGAAAGCTCCGTAAACTTGCCCCCCGAATCTATACTTCTAATCTCCAGGATACCCCAGAGAAAATCATTCTTGCCAATTGCTGGCAGATTGCCGGTGCCGTCTTTCCCAGCGCCCTGATTGCAGACCGTACCGCCTTGGAACAACGCCCGGCCTCCGATGGGTCCATTTTCCTCATCACCGAAAGCCGCTCTACCGATCTTGAACTCCCTGGCATTACCTTCCGCCCCAGAAAGGGGTATCCTCCCCTAGAAGGATACGACATGCCGTTTATGGCAGGTCTCTGGATGTCCTCCCAAGCCAGGGCGCTCATGGATAACCTCCGTCCCTCCAGGCAACGCACCCATGTGCGCCGCACGCTTACCCAGGAAGAGCTGGAGGCCTTCATTGAAAAGATGCTCCGCAATAGTGGAGAGACCGTTCTCAACAGACTCCGAGACCAAGCTCGAACCATGGCCCCCCAGCTCTCCATGGAAGCAGAAGCCTCCAAACTCTCCGCCATCATCGGAACGATGATGGGAACACAGAACGAGCCCCTCTTCTCCGATCTCGGGGTTTCTCTCTCCAAGGGGCTCGGCTACGATCCCGAGCGGCTAGTGCTCTTCGAGCATCTCAGAGCCTCTCTGGCTGCACATCCCTTTGCCGAAAGGATAGCCCGGCAAAAAAGTACCTACCTGCCCTTTTTTGAAAGTTACTTTTCAAACTTCATCGAGGGAACGGAGTTTGAAGTCAAAGAAGCCTACGCCATCGTGTTTGAAGGTGTCATCCCGCAGGAACGTCCAGCCGATGCCCACGACATCCTTGATGCTTTCAGGATCGTCTCCGATCCCGTCGAGATGAACCGTAGGGCCTCCAATCCCAAGGAGTTCATCGAACTTCTCCGTCACCGCCACTCCGTCATCCTTGCCGGTAGACCGGACAAGAACCCCGGCCAGTTCAAGACTCAGTTCAATCGGGCCGGAGAATCCCTCTTCGTCCAACCCAACCTCGTTCTAGGAACCCTTGAACGGGGATTTGAACTGCTCTCCACGCTCCAACATCCGATGGCTCGGGCTATCTATGCCATGTTCCTCGTTGCTGAAGTCCATCCCTTTTCAGATGGCAATGGCCGCATTGCCCGGATCATGATGAATGCAGAACTTCACCACGAGGGACACGAACGGGTGATGATTCCCAATGTCTTCCGCACGGAATATCTTCAGTCTCTCCGATCCCTGACCCACAATCACCGCACGGACGGCCTTATTTCAGTCTTGGATTTCGCCCAGCATTTTGTCAGCAAGATCGATTTTTCGGATTACCCCACCGCAGTTAAGCAACTCAATGAGTGCCACGCCTTCGCAAATCCTGCGGATGCCATGGGCAGCGGAGACAAGCTGACTCTGCGAAAAGAGTAATATCATCCCTTCGGTTTTGGCTTCTTGGGTTTCTCGGGGGAGGGGAGCTTGGAGATCTCGTCCGCCAACCTCGCCGCCTCTGGTTTCGTGTACAACATATTTACGTCCCGGCTCGTGTGGTCGGATAGTTTCATCCGTACCTCTGCGCTTACTCCTGCGGCCTCAAGCTCTGTATTGAAGGTGGCCCGGAGGCTATGAAAGCCAAAGGCATAAACATCCCTGCCACGGGTGCTTCCTGCCTTCTTCTCCTTTACGGGATAATTCTTGATGCCTGCCTTTTCAATTAGTCGCGTGAAGGTGTTTGAGAGACCTGTAGTTCCGGTGACTTTCAGTTTTGAAAGTTTTGTGAAAATAAAGTCCGATTCCTTTTTGGAATCTCCCTCTGCCTTCCACAATCGAAGCCAGAGAAGAAGCCGCTTGTGGAGTGGGATTTGTAGAGGTGGTCGAAGGGCTCCCTCACGTCGCTTCTGCGGATGCACGGTTATCACCTTGGTAGCAAGATCGAGGTTTTCCCATTTCAGCGAGGCAATATCTCCAAGGCGGAGTCCCGTGAAATAACCAACAAAAATGAACCCGTACCATTCGTCATCGGCGGCAGCTAGCAATTGCTCCACCTGTGTTCTTGTAAAAGGGTTCTTGATGGCACTGTTGTTGGGTTTGGTCTCCACCGTGCCAGCAACATTGAGTTTCACCTGCCCTCGTTTGAATGCTTTACCCAAGGCTGCATGGATTGCTTTGAGATCAATATTGAGTGTTTTTTCGGCCAACCCCTCATCCTGTTCATGCCTGATGAAACTTTCGATCTGTTCGCCGGTCAATGTTGGCAAGTCGTGGTCAGCCTCCTCGCCAAGGAACAGAACAAGCTTTCTGATGCTTGAGGAGTACCGTTTATGGGTGTTCTCGGAGAGATGGAGTTTCTGACCTTCCACCCACTCCTCAAAAAATTTCCTAATCGTGGAAACTTTGAGAGGTTTCTTTCCCCTGGCTTCTCTCATCTGGTCAAGAATCTCACGGTCCCGATGATCTGCTCCTGCCTCTTTGGCGGCATCCGCCCAGGCAATGCACACTTTCCAAGCCTCCGCCTTTGTCTTCATCTTTGTGCTACGAAACTTGCGTTTTCCGTTGGCAAGCGAATAGGCGCAGTAGAAATATGGAGACCGATCTTTGGGGTCTTTATGAAGCGAAGGCATCGTAAAAATTTAGGTAGGAGGGGATGGGGTGCAGGATCAATCTGTGCCTCAAATCATTCCCTGAAACAACAAAAAAGTCATAACAAAGTCATAACAACCTCAATCAACATTACCGCCCTTGAGCCTTTAAGTTACTCTGTTACAAGTGCTTTAAGATCAACGGGTTAGAGTCACAGGTTCGAACCCTGTATCGCGCACCATTTTTATCTGCTACCATCAACGGTATGGCTACCTATCTCTACGAGACGATTTCGAACAAACCGGGCGAGAATCCGGAGACCTTTGAGATCCAGCAGAGCATGAAAGATGCTCCCCTGACGCATCATCCCGAGAATGGAAAGCCGGTGCGTCGTGTGATCACAGGTGGTTTTGGGTATGCAGCGAAGGCTGGAGCGGTGCCGTCTCCCCGGCCTTCTTCCGGCGGAGGGTGTGGTTCGGGCTGCGGGTGTCACTAGAGTGCTACACGGATACTGGGAGGTAGGTAGTTCAACCCCCGCCGTATCGCGCGACCCTGTTGGCCGAGGAAATCCCCGCAAGGTTCCAGAGATTGGATAGAGTAGTATGTTCCGGTAAATAGGTTTTCCGCGGTTTTTCTTCCTGAAGAAGCCGACGAGGAGATGAAAATTGGCAACTTTCGGCCGGGTGTGGTGTTACCCAGAAAACCATGAAATCCCCGCTCCTCCCCTCTGCCCTTCTCCTTCTTACGCTTACGCTGCTTCCGGCGTGCAAACCGAAACCCGCGTCCAGCCCGGAGGCTTCCTCTCCAACACCCGTGCCCTCCGCCTCTCCGGTGGCTGCCGATGAACAGCCCTCATCCTCGCCGCAGGAGGAAGGAGGGAGAAGTCGGGGAAATTATCAGCAACGTGCCCAGCAGCGACTTGATCAGATGACGACGACGCTCGCTCTCACCCAGGATCAGGCCGAAAAAGTGAAGGCCATCATGCAGGACCAGTTCGGCGCAATACGTGCGCAGACGCAGGGCATGAGCCGAGAGGATCGACGAGCCGCCTTCCAAAAAGCCCGGGAAGCGGTGAATGCGAAGATTGCGGAGATCCTAACGCCCGATCAGCAGCCAAAGTGGGAAGAGTACCAGAAGCAGATGGAGGCCCGCCGTGCCCAACGTGGGCAGGGTGGTTCCGGGGGGCTGCGGTTCCCGGACTGATATTTATGACACAGGTGGGACTTGCATGAGCGGCGCGTTGATGTAATATCTTTTTAAGCATCAGGAACGCCCGACCAACCCGCAAGGAGAGGATAGGCTGCCAACCGGGGGTGGAGACCCCACGGTGGTTTGGATGATCACGAGATGCCGGTTCTCAATAGGGAATCGGTGTGATCTTCCGATGTGCGTCGGGGAGAAATCCGGCGAACAACTATCTCCAGGACTTTGAATGAGCCGCCGCTTCCTGATGGAAACGGCGGTTTTTTATTGTCCCGATCCCTGTGCGCCACCATAGCCCGAAAAGAGCGATTGGAAGTGATGAGATGGCTCAAGATGTTGGACAATAGGAGGAACGGAAGCGCGGAAGCGTATCTTTAGATACGGTGAGCGCTGACAAAGCTCCTTCGTGGCCAGCAGATTAAGTCAGATCGCTCCGATCAAACGCTTTTTTCGGGCTGAGAACCCACACCAAGGACAAGGAAGCGATGAGCACAACAACCAGAAACATCACGACAAAGAAGACAACCCGTTGCACCCCGGCGCGAAACGCGCGGTGGTCTGCGGAGAAAACCAGAACTAGGCTTGCCCGCAGTTTTTCCAAACTAGGCACGCAATCCGGACCCACTCCCTGGGCGGAGATCGAACTCACCGAGGAATAATCAAATAATCAACGAGGAGGATTTATCCATGAGCACAACGACTCTTCATCTACTTGAGAAGCCGCGTCTGGCGGTGAGAACGCGTTCCGAGAATCCCGATCACCATCTCTGGAACAACAACGGCACCTGGTGGTGCCATTTCACCAGGCATCAGCCTGATTACACCAAAGAACGTGTCCGTCTTTCACTCCACACCCATGATCGCACGGTGGCCCGCTTGCTGCGGGACACGCTGTTGAGTGCCGCTTAGGAAAAATTCATAGCATTAGGGAAAAGGATGTGAGACTCGCGCAAAGATTTTCACCATAAAGCACATGAAGAAAAAAAGATGATGTAGAAACTTTCAACATCTTAACCCCTCTGCTTTGTCTGGCGGCTTTCCCAAGCCAGCCATCCGATCAAGCTCGGACTGCCTTCGGCATGACTATCAGCTTTGACTCGCTCGCTCCCGCTCGGCTCGCCCTGCGGGCCGTGCTGCTGCACAGTCTATCCAAGCCGTTTCCACGGCTATGTATTCACCAGGCGCTGATTTCTCCTCTCTGCGCCTTTGCGTCTCTGCGCGAGCTATTCCTGCTCTCTTTCTTCCGTTGCCATTTTCTCGAAGCAGGAGGGGCAGCTCACCTCGTAAACATATCGGGGATCGAGCAGTTCCTCTGCTTTGAGAGGCTCCTGACAGGCAAAGCAGAGCTGGCTGCCGGTTTCCTGCAGGGCCGGGTCAACACCGACGCGCTTGTCGAAGACAAAGCACTCCCCCTCATAGTGGGCGCCGCCGCATTCCTCGAAGTATTTGAGGATCCCTCCGTCCAATTGATAGACCGTGCGAAAGCCTTCGCGTTCCAACAGGGG
>DKEN01000014.1:6760-7164 GCA_002452515.1 Spartobacteria bacterium UBA6821
GTCGTTCCTTGTGTCGAGGAGGGTAACCGGACGCCCCTCGTCGAGCCATTGTTTCAATTCTCGCGCTGAGATTCTCGGGCTGGTGTAACGGGCTGGATTGATCCCCTCGACTCCGAAGGCAATGATCTCCTTTTTGATCTTTACCAACATCCGGTTAAAGGGTTGCTCCTCGCTTTCACTCCACTTTGGAGCCAAATCCTCAAGTCCGGGAATCGCACGAATGGAATCAACCAGGGCCTCCACGGCAGGTAGTTCACCGGCGACGAAGAGGTTGATTCCCTCGGGGGTCAGGAGGATGGTGCCCTTGAGTTCCGATGCGAGGCTCTGCCCACGCAGTCGCTCCCGAAGAGTCGGGAGATCGTGCAACTCGGCGAATTTGTATGTTGAGATATTGGCGATCCGGG
>DKEN01000043.1:0-1185 GCA_002452515.1 Spartobacteria bacterium UBA6821
CCTATTCTCGCATCTCCCTTCCTAAAAAATGACATCTACCGGTTTTCCTTCCTCAACTGAATCTGATGTATTTGCCTCGGTTGTCCCCAAGAAAAGACGGCATTGGTTCTGGTGGCTGATCCTTGTTGTGCTCCTCGCTTCGCTCGCTTGGAGACTTTCCCATCTGGGTGCCTCCTCCTTGTCGAAAGGTAATGGACACGCTGGAGCTTCTGCCCCCATTCCCGTGTCGGTGAAGACGGTCACGACCGAGGATTTTCCTATCTATCTGGATGGTCTTGGGACTGTTCAAGCCTATAACTCGGCACTGGTAAACGCCCGGGTTTCAGGCCTGATTCAGGAGATCAAGTTTCAGGAAGGCCAGGCTGTGAAACAGGGGGATGTGCTTGCAGTGATCGACCCCAGGACCTTCCAGGCGCAATACGATCAAGCCGTTGCCAAGCAGGTCCAGGATGTGGCCCAACTTGAGAGCGCCAAGATCCTGCTGGGGCGGGACGATCAGTTGTTGAAGCAGAATGTGCTCGATCACCAGACCGATGACACCCAGAAGTATCTGGTGGCGCAGTTGGAGGGCACGGTCCAGGCAGATCAGGCCAATGAGGAGCTTCAAAAATCGCAGCTCGATTGGACGCAGGTCACCGCCCCGATCTCTGGCCGCACGGGGGTCCGTCAGGTGGATGTGGGAAATCAGGTGACCGTAGGCGGCAATAGTGCCAACGGCTCCTCCTCCATTGTCGTGATCAATCAGATCAAACCAATATTTGTCTCCTTCACGCTTCCCCAGCAGGACCTGAGCCAGATCCGGGAGCCATTATTGGAACACAAGACCCTGGAGGTGATTGCGCTGGATCGGAATAACCAGACGGTTCTGAGTAAAGGAACCCTCAGTGTCATCGATAACCAGATCGACACAACCACGGCCACGGTCAAGATCAAGGCGGTTTTTGCCAATGACGACGACAAGCTTTGGCCGGGGCAGTTTGTGAATGTCCGTCTTCTTGTAGGAGAGCGTCCGTCTGCCCTGGTCGTTCCCACGGAAGCCGTCCAACTCGGGCCGGATGGGTCGTATGTTTATGTGGTGGATGAGAGCAACAAGGCGGTGATGCGAACCGTGACGACAGGACCTACCGAAGCTGGGCTAACCCTGATCGAGACCGGACTGACGCTCGGTGAAAAGGTGGTCACGGA
>DKEN01000043.1:1220-1409 GCA_002452515.1 Spartobacteria bacterium UBA6821
AAACGCTCACGCCATCTCCCAGTTCTTACTTCCTGAGGTCTAACAGCTTTCAGTTGAAATACCTTCCAATCCGATGAACATTTCCGAGCCCTTTATTAAGCGGCCGATTGCCACCTCCCTGCTGATGGTGGCGTTGATTCTGGTGGGCTGTCTCGGTTACCGTTTTCTCCCGGTTTCTGCCCTCCCCAC
>DKEN01000043.1:1453-3006 GCA_002452515.1 Spartobacteria bacterium UBA6821
GTGCAGGCGGCCATCAATGCCGCAGGCGGGGTGCTTCCTAGCGAAATGCCGAACCCTCCGGTCTACAACAAGGTAAACCCAGCGGATACGCCGATCCTGACGCTGGCGATCACCTCGGATACCCTGCCGATTGTCCGGGTGAACGATTTTGTCGATTCGGTGCTGGCTCAGAAACTGAGTGAGGTTCCGGGAGTGGGGTTGGTGACGATCCAGGGGAATCAAAAGCCGGCAGTGCGTGTACGCCTGAATCCCGCGGCTTTGGATGCGCAGGGCATCAGTCTAGAGACCGTCCGCACGATGATCAATTCGGCCAATGCCAATGCCCCGAAGGGGAGCTTTGACGGAGCCCGCCAGTCTTTCACCATCGGTGCCAACGACCAGATCAAGAGCGCGGCTGACCTTGCCCCCCTGATTCTCGCCTACAACACCAACAACAACGCTCCGGTGCGGCTGAAGGATGTGGCCACCATTCAGGATGGAGTCGAAAATTCCCTCATCGAGGCTTGGATTTCCAAAGCGGGAGTGCCGCACCAGCAGGCTGTGCTGCTCGACATTCAGAGACAACCCGGAGCCAATATCATCGATACCGTGGACCGGGTTAAGGCGCTTCTGCCGAAGCTGACAAGCACGTTCCCTCCGGGAATTCACATCGAAATCTTCTCAGATCGTACGGAGACCATCCGGGCCTCGGTGAACGATGTACAGTTCACGCTGCTCCTGACCGTGCTGCTCGTGGTGCTGGTGCTCTTCCTCTTCCTGAGAAAGCTCAGCGCCACGGTGATCGCGAGCGTTGCACTGCCCCTCTCGGTGCTTGGAACATTCGCCTTCATGTATCTGGCAGGATTCAGCCTGGATAACCTTTCGCTGATGGCATTGACGATCTCCACGGGGTTCGTCGTCGATGACGCCATCGTGATGATTGAAAATATCGTCCGCTATATCGAGAGAGGGGATTCGCCGCTACAGGCCGCCCTCAAGGGATCCAGACAGATTGGGTTCACTGTTATTTCCCTCAGCATCTCGCTGATCGCTGTCTTTATTCCCCTGCTCTTGATGTCGGGAATTGTCGGGCGACTCTTCCGGGAATTTGCCATCACCCTAAGCTGCTCTGTCGTGGTGTCCGCCATCGTCTCTCTGACCCTCACGCCGATGATGTGCGCGAAGATGCTTCGCTCGGAAGGGGAAACACGTTTTCAAAAATCGCTGGAAGGAATCTTTGACGGGTTGTTGGAACGGTATGACCGCAGCCTGCTTTGGGTTCTCCGTCATCAACGGGGGACGATCCTGGTGGCCCTTGCCACAGTGGTCGTGACGGGGATTCTCTTCGTGCAGATACCGAAGGGACTGCTTCCGATTCAGGATACGGGACTGATCATCGGCGTTACCGATGCCGCCCAGGATATTTCCTTCAAAGAGATGGCGAATCGCCAGAAAGAGCTTTCCGAAGTGCTTGCCAGGGATCCTGATGTGCTGCGTGTGGCGGCCTTTGTGGGAACGGGTACGGTCAACTCCACGCAGAATACGGGACGCTTCTACATTGCCCTCAAGCCTCG
>DKEN01000074.1:0-11988 GCA_002452515.1 Spartobacteria bacterium UBA6821
GGGAGCCATCGTCCTCAAGCTTGATGACTGGTATCAGCTAAATCCTCTCGAGCGACTGGACTTTGTGAAAATCGATGTCGATGGCTATGAAATCGATGTGATGGAAGGGGGGATGAATCTGTTTTCAACCCTCTCCCCTGTCATCATGATGGAATTTGCCCCTTATCTCTTTGAAGAAAGAGGAAGATCATTCAGTGAACTGTTACAAATTCTGAATGACCTTGATTATCAGTGCCGGATGATATCGGGTTCTGAAGTGTGCTTGGACTCCTCGCTTCTCCGCCATATTCCCGAGGGAGGCAGCATCAATGTGATCCTGAGAAAAAGATGAGCAATACCTGCAGCCCGGAGATTGACCGGCATAACCGGGAGATTCACGCAAATCGTGAAGCCTGGAGGAAAAAACCTTCGCTTCGAAGAGCTTACAATGATCTCTATCATGCCATCCGTAGGGAAATGGATCCCAGTGTGGATGGAATGGTTGTGGAGGTTGGTTCCGGTATGGGGAACATTAAGGAGGTCATTCCAGACTGTATCACTTCGGATCTCTTTTCCAATCCGTGGCTGGATCGGATGGAGAACATATACAATCTCAGCCTTCCCGCCGCATCTGTTGGCCATCTGATTCTCTTCGATGTCTGGCATCATCTGGAACATCCAGCAAATGCTTTGAGAGAGGCCGAGAGAGTGCTTGTACCAGGAGGGAAACTTATCCTGATGGAACCCTCCATGAGTCTGATGGGGAGAATCATCTATGGAAATTGCCACCATGAACCGCTTGGGTTTGATCTTAGGATTTCCAACTTGGTCGCAGAGATGAATTCGCCAAATTTAAACCGCTACTTTGCCGCACAGTCCTCCGCTCACCGTATCTTCATCGACCGGGAGTTACCAGAGCTTCTGAAAGGGTGGCGGATCGATCTCGTAAAACAGATCACCTCTTTTGCCTATCTCGGGTCGGGAGGATTCAGCGGTCCCCGTCTCTATCCGGATAGGGCCTATCCGCTGATTGCGGCTTTTGACAGGCTGCTGGGAAATTTCCCCTCCATTTTCTCCGCCCGAATGCTGGTTGTCCTGTCCAAAGA
Source organism: Spartobacteria bacterium UBA6821 (assembly GCA_002452515.1). GTDB lineage: Bacteria > Verrucomicrobiota > Verrucomicrobiia > Chthoniobacterales > UBA6821 > UBA6821. Next base: position 1,086 of record DKEN01000074.1, read on the forward strand.
ATAGAGCTTCATGAGCAACCCGCTAAACGATCTCGGAAAACTCCATCGAGAGAATGTTTCCGCCCACTTTTCCGTGGAACAGAAAAGAAGTATTTTTTCGAGTTATTACAGGCAACTTCTGGCGCACAGGTACAACCTCGTGGTCAGTAAAGAGGCCCGCGTTCTCGAGGTGGGTTGCGGGGAGGGGGAACTGCTCTCCCTGATCAATGCCCAGTGCAAAGTCGGCATCGATCTCTCCCCGGCACAGATCAAAAGGGGAAGGGAAAAACATCCCAATCTCGATCTCCGCATCGGTGCCGGANNTCCGGCAGCTTCACGGATGCTCCCACTCTGGGACACGTCTCATCATCAACATCTACAATACACTCTGGATGCCGTTCCTTGGCCTCGCGCGAACTCTCGGGCTTGTGGCATCGCGACCGGTATCCAGCTGGCTCTCCCGCAGGGATGTGATGAACCTTTGCACTTTGGCAGATTGGGAGATTTTCAAATCATTCGGGCAGATTTTACTGCCGTTGCCGCTTGGTCTCCTTTCGCGGTTTGTGAACCGGTGGATCGCTCCCTTGGCAAGTTGGGCCTGCCTGAGCATTTTTCTTATTGGAAGGAAGCGCTCTCCCGCAAGACGCGAACCCAAAAGAGTCTCCGTTGTCGTTCCCGCAAGAAACGAGGCTGGCAGCATTGCCTCGGCCCTGGAAAGGGTTCCTCGTCTTGGGGAGGAAACTGAACTGATTTTTATTGAAGGTCACTCCAGCGATAATACTTGGGAAATTATTTTCAGCCTCCCCGATACCTTTCCCAACGGAAGAATTATCAAAATGCGCCAGACGGGAAAAGGAAAGGGCAATGCAGTCATTGAAGCCTTCCGTGAGGCCACGGGTGATATCGTCATAATCCTGGATGCTGATCTGACAATGCCGCCGGAAGAACTCCCCAAATACATCGAGGTCCTTGCCTCGGGGAAAGCCGATTTCGCAAATGGTGTCAGGCTAGTCTATCCGATGGATAAGGATGCCATGAAATTTGCCAATCTCTGCGCCAACAAAGCCTTCAGCCTGGTCTTCTCATGGTTGTTGGGACAGTCGGTGAAAGACACGCTCTGCGGAACCAAGGCACTCTGGAGGGAGGACTACGAAAAAATCGACCGTAACAGGAACTATTTCGGCGACTTCGACCCTTTTGGAGATTTCGATCTGCTCTTTGGGGCTGACAAGCAAAACCTGAAAATTATGGATGTCCCGATCCGGTACAGGGAACGCTTTTATGGAGAAACCAATATCCAGCGTTGGAAGCACGGAGTCATCCTCCTGCGCATGGTTCTCTTTGCCGCCAGAAGGCTGAAATTCGTTTAATCACAAAATGAGGCGATGTCTTGTAATTGGTGGAGGGGGATTCATTGGACGGCATGTCGTCTCGCTTCTCGCTGAGGCCGGACATGATGTTTGCGTTCTTGGCAGGAGACCGGAGAAACCTGATGGGTTGCATAATAAGTGCCGCTATATAAGTGGCGATTATGGTAACAGGAGCACCTTAAAAGAAATCCTAACCCCAGGATGTGAAGTCATTGACCTGGCGTACTCCACTGTTCCCAAGACAAGCTATGAAGATGCGATTTATGATCTTTTATCCAATCTGCCGGCCAGTGTGGGATTATTCCAGGAGGCTCTTGCTGCGGGGGTCAGCCGCCTCCTGATTGTTTCATCGGGAGGAACGGTTTATGGGCCTCCGGAATATTTGCCGATCAACGAGGGGCATCCAACGGCACCGATAAGCCCTTATGGCATTACAAAACTAACAACTGATCGCTATGCAATGATGTTTCATAGAAATGCAGGATTGCCCGTGGTGATTGTTCGTCCCGCGAATGCCTACGGAGCAGATCAAAAAACAGGAGTGGGACAGGGGTTTCTCGCCGCGGCGATTCAGGCCGTGCTTTCAGGGCGGGAAATAGAAATCTATGGGGCTCAGGGAACGATTCGCGATTTCATTCATGTCACCGATATTGCCACGGGTATTGTTGCTGCGCTTGAAAAGGGAAAGGAAGGAACTATCTACAATATTGGGACAGGCAGAGGCACTTCCACCAGGCAACTTGTGAGCATGCTTGAAAGCTTGGCACAAAATGATGGACTGAGCGTGCGAAGCAAAATTCTGCCATCGCGGCAATTTGATGTGGAAGCTAATGTTCTGGATAGTTCCAAACTGACCGCCCATAGCGGATGGGTTCCCAAAGCGTCTTTGGGAATCGGGGTGGAAGAAATGTGGCATGCTGTCAAAAGCCGGTGAGGACATCGGATGGAATCTTTAACGTAATTTTCTCTAAAAAGTCATGATTTTACGCCGACTGATTATTGCTTTCAAAATTGTGAAAGCACATGCGGCCAGCGGCATCTTTGATTCTGTCTGGTATCGGCAGAAATATCCGCAGATCGGGCGAACTCCCCTGATGCACTTTGCACTGTTTGGCATCTATGAGGGAAAATATCCTGCTGCCAAATTCAACATTGAGAACTACCTCACCCTGAATCCCGATGTCAAAGCGGCTGGTGTTCACCCCGTCATCCACTACATGCTGAATGGATGGAAGGAGAAGCGACCTCTCTCGATCACCGAGAAGCATCGCTCTCTTCTCTCCCGTGTGGTGATCCCGAAGCAGGCGGAACGGGGTCTCTTGGTACCCCCCGATCTGAATCGCATGAAGATCACCTGGGTGATTCCCGATTTCATCTCTGGCAACGGAGGCCATATGACGATTTTTCAAATGGCCTCCCATCTTGAGAAGAAGGGGCATGATGTTTCCCTTCTCATTTTAAACCCCACTTATCATGAGTCTGTTGCCGAGGTCCGGAAGACGATGCGACAAAGTTTCGTGAAATTCGGCGGGAAAATATTTTTCTGTGGTTCTGACCTTCTGGAACTGGAAGGAGATGTGCTAATCGCCACGGACAGTCATACCTGCTATCCGGTGCGGGCGATGTCAGGATTCCGAAGAAAATTCTATTTTGTCCAGGACCACGAATCGGAATTTCACCCTATGGGGACGGATGCGCTCCTTGCGGAGTACACCTATTCGATGGGGTTCGATTGCCTCTCCTGTGGTGAGTGGCTGCACCGGATGATGTCTGAGAGGTATGACTGCTGGTCGAGGATCTGGCACCTATCCCACGATCGGGAGTTCTATTTTTTCGATCCGGGCATCCCCAGATCTGCCAGGAGGATTGTTTTTTATGCACGCCCCGTGACTACGCGCAGAGCAGTGGAACTTGGACTCATGGCTCTGGAGATTCTTGCCCGCAGAGGAGTGGATTTTGAGGTCGATTTTTTCGGCTGGGATCTGGGTAAGCCGGAGTTGCCATACAGCTATAAGTCGCATGGGGTGCTGAATGCCTCTCGTCTGGGTGATCTCTACAGGAGGGGTGCGCTGGGTCTGGTCTTTTCGGCCACGAATCACAGTATCATCAACAAGGAAATGATGGCCTGTGGGCTGCCGGTCATCGATCTGGATGTGGAGAGTGTACGGTCTGTTTTCCCGGATGATGTGCTCAAGCGCGTCAAAACGCATCCAGAGGAAATTGCCGATGCCATCGAGGAGTTGCTTGGAAATGAACAGACGAGAGGGGGGTTCTCGGGAGCAGGAATTGCCTATGCGAATCGCTTCTCCTGGGAGGAGTCGGGCGGGATCATTGAAGCAGCATTAAGGGAGAGACTCTCATGACAGGCTCCTACTGCACGGTGATCATTCCCACAAAGAACGGGATGCCAGGGATCCAAGCGGTCATGACGACTGTGATGGACCAGCGGACTCTCTGGAAATACGATGTTCTTGCGATTGATTCCGGCTCAAAGGATGGCACGGTCGAGTATCTTCGTGCTTTGGATGGAGTCCGACTCGTTCAGATTCCACCGGAGGAATTTGGTCACGGAAAAACCAGGAACCGAGCCATTGCCGCCACCGAAGCCCCTTTCGTCGCCTTGCTCACCCAGGATGCGTTGCCGGCAGACAGGGAATGGCTCTTTAATCTGGTCTCCGCTGTAGAGCAGAATACTGAAATCGCCGGAGCTTTTGGCAGGCATCTGGCCTGTGAGAATGCCGATCCCTTTACGAAGCGAGACTTGATTGCCCATTTTGATGGATTTCAAAAACTGCCGAGAGTGGTAAGCCAGCAACTTGATCCGGAAAGATATGAGAATGATGTGGGATGGCGTCAGACGCTCCATTTCTTTTCAGACAACAATGCGTGCCTGCGCCGCTCCGTATGGGAGAGGATTCCCTATCCCGATGCGGACTTTGCAGAGGATCAGCTCTGGGCAAAGTCCATCATCGAAAACGGCTTTTCCAAGGCTTACGCCCATGAAGCGGCGGTCTATCATTCCCATAGTTACGGTATCTGGGAAAAACTTCAGCGGAGTTTTGATGAGGCGAGAAGTTTCAGGGTCTACTTCGGCTACAAATTGTCGGCGGGGGTGAAGTCGCTGGTGCAATCGATCTTCTGGCTCATTCAGAGAGATTTTCAGGATCTGAGATCAGGCTCGGTGAAGGGTGTCTCGGCAGGTGTGATGATCAAACAAATTTTCCTGAATGTGGCGCTCGTTTTTGGTCATTATCTTGGAACCAATCACGCCTCGGTTCCAAAAAAAACCCAATTTTTCCTCTCCAGAGACAAGAGATTACAGGCATTGCGATAAGTGCGATGTATTTCCTGAATCAATAAATTTCATGGACGTCTTCTCGTTACCCCAAAAAATGCTCTCTCGTCTTGGCAAATGGAGGACAAATCTGGCGTACACTTTCTGGATCCGTCGCCATGACTCACGCGACACTGCATCCGATCTCCGGCTGAAGAAGTTGCTAAATGAGTTGCGCGAGGGTGAGAAGCCGCTGATCTCGATTCTGATGCCAGTTTTCAATACCAACCCGGGATTTCTCAGGCAGGCAATTGATTCGGTGAGAGGACAGATTTACGAGCACTGGGAGCTCTGCATCGTGGATGATGGATCCACAGATCCGGGTGTGGCAACGATTCTGAATGAGGTTGCCTCGGATGACTCCCGTATCAGGGTGCAGTTCCGTGGGGAACGAGGTGGAATTGCGAAGGCAACGAATACGGCTCTCGAGCAAGCCCACGGAGATTTCATCGCTTTCCTCGACCATGATGATCTTCTCCCTTCGCACTCTCTTGCGGAGATTGTGCTGGCGCTTGCCGATCACCCTGACGTGGGTTTGCTCTACACCGACGAAGACAAGATTACGGTCGGGGGACGCCGTTTTGATCCCTATTTCAAGCCGGACTGGAATCCCGACCTGCTCCTGAGTCAGAACTATATCTGTCATCTCTGTGTGGTGAAGACTTCACTGGCTAGGGAAGTTGGAGGAATTCAGGAGGAGTATGACGGTGCCCAGGACTGGGATTTCGTGTTGCGTGTCTCCGGGAAACTTTCCCCCCGCCAGATTCAGCATATTCCACGGGTTCTTTATCACTGGAGAACGACACCCACTTCCACTGCGCGATCCGTCACATCCAAGCCCCATGCTTCCGATGCCGGCAGGCGGGTGTTGGAGGCGGCCTGCCGTCGCAACGGGATAGGCATGCATTCCATCGACCCGATTGTTTTGAGCAGGCATTGGCGAATCAGGAGGGTTCTTCCTTCTCCGGTCCCTTTGGTCTCGGTCATTGTTCCGGTTCGAAACCGGCCGGAGTTGCTGAAGCAGTGCCTCGCGGGGTTGCGTGAAAAGACCGACTATCCGAATCTGGAAATCCTGATTGCGGACAACGGATCGGATGACCCTTCCATGGAGAAAATTTATGCCGAGGAAGGAGAGAAACTGGGGATTGTCAGATGTCCCGGCCCCTTCAACTATTCTGCGATCAACAACCGTGCGGTAGCTGGGGCGAAGGGAGAGATCGTGGTGCTGCTTAACAATGATGTTTTGCCGCTTCACGCCGGATGGCTCACCGAAATGGTCTCTCATGCCGCGAGGCCTGAAATAGGGGCGGTGGGAGGGCTTTTGCTCTATCCGAACGGTAGGATCCAGCATGCCGGGATCACCCTAGGCATTGCAGGACCGATGCGCGTGGGAGGCGTGGCGGGACATCCCGGGAAGCGGATGCGTCCTGAAACCTATGTGACGGGGAATCTGCTCCAGGTGGTGCGGAATGTGAGTGCCGTCACGGGGGCGTGCTTGGCCGTGCGTCGTTCAGTCTATCTGCAAGTAGGGGGCATGGATGAAGATCAACTTCCCATCGCTTTCAACGATGTCGATTTTTGCATCCGGGTGATGGGGGCCGGATACAGGAATCTTTGGACGCCATTCGCCCGCCTGACCCATCATGAATCGGCTTCTCGCGGCACCGAGAACAGCCCTGAAAAAATCGCCCGTTTTAAGGGTGAAATAGGGGTGATGCGCAGGCGCTGGAGGCTTCTGCTCGACAATGATCCAGCATATAACCCGAACCTGACCCTAGTTTATGAGAACTGGTCTTTTGCCAGGCCGAGGAACGGGGCGGGTGAAATTTAAAATTCCCGGACGACTCCAAGGGATCCTTCCTGTCCTGTGCGAACGGCTTCGCAAACAAGGGAAGCAATTTTAATGATCAGTTGCTTACTGTTCATGCTTGAAAAGGGAGCTGACGGTTCCACAAACAATTTCCACCGAGGCGTTTCGGCAGAGGCTGGGATTTTCTTTGACCACTCCAGGGCATGTGGACCCGAAAATTCGATCGCGATACTCCGGATGCCGTGAATCATCCAGTGAATGGCCAAAAGATAGGTCTGTCTGACCCGTATCATGACAAAATTCTGTCGTTCACAGTTGCCGACAGTCTGGCTTTGGTCATGCCAGCGATATTGGTAGAGATAGTCTGGAATGAAGAGCAGTCTTTCGAAGATGGAGGTGCGCAGGGCGAATTCAAAATCCTGGCATCCCTCGAAGAAAGGATCAAACAGACCGATCTCGTCATGCAGATCCTTGCGTATGGCTTTCAGGTGACTTGCGTAGTTGTTGCGGATGAGATCCTCTGGTGATTCGGTGCGTAATCGCCGGGCGATGACCCGATCCTGTTCGTCAATATCCATGCATCTTGAACTGATAAATCGTATTCCCGGATTCAGGCGGATCACCTTTTGAAGTACCTTGATGGCATCGGGGTGTAGTCGGTCATCACAATCCAGGTGAAGTATCCAGTCGCCCGAAGCGTGGGGAAGGGCTTCGTTGATGGAGCGGCAGATACCCAGATTGATCGGGTTCGTGCGAATGATTGCTTGGGAAGAAAAGTGCCTCTTAAGAGTCGCTTCCAGTAGATCGCTTGCGATCGAGGGATCATCATTAATCAGGATCAAGTCGACGGAGACATTTTCGGAACTGTTGAGCGTCTCGGAGATCGATCTGATGCAATGCTCGAGGTACTGGAGATGACTGTGAAAGCCCACCACAATGGTGAAAGTAAGATCAGACAGGGCCACGGCGTTAGGGGGCAGCGATTGGTAGCGTGAAATAAAATCTCTGGCTGCTGCGTCCAATTCGATCTCAGAGCATCCGGTTACTTGTTCCGCCCAATTCCAGGCCATCCGTTGCTTACGCCAAGCAACCGGATTGTAGCGCATGGAAGGATAGGCAAGAGTAATGGCTCCCTGGCCCGCCCAGTTAATCAATCCTGCAAAATGGGAAAAACACCGATGCAGAAAAGTATCGTGCCGGGTGACTCCTCCCAGCATCGCGAGCAGTCGCGTCGTGGGGGCTACAAGCAGAAACAACGCAGCTTTTGCTAATTTGGCCGACAACGGCGCGCTCGATGAATTATCTGCCATAATCATTAACGGAGGCTGGGGAAATTGTGTTCGATGGAAGCGGATTTTCTAAATTGACGGAAAAATGGCGGATAGGTGAGGATTATCACCCCAATTTTCCGACAGAGAACTCATTAATCTGATCCGACTGATAACTGAAAGGACATTCAAGTCTTATCAATTACCTTTATCTATTGAGAGGCGAAGACTCCCAGAAACAACAGGGCAATAATGGTTTTGGAATTCATCCCAAATCCACGCCGAGCTGCTTGTGGTGTTTTACCCAAGAACAGTAAGTCTCTTTTCAGGATTGTCCGCCAAAAGTGCGACTATGGGCCTTGATATCCATGGTTCCATCTGAATCGACAGTTTTCGCTCTGCCTGCGTTGCCAGAGATCGGGTGACCTGTCATAAAAGGAGCCGATGTCTGATCCACTCCTCATCGAATCCGCCACGCTCGACGATCTGCCCCAGTTGGCGGATCTCCTGTATGACCTTTTTTCGCAGGAAGCGGATTTTATTCCCAACAGGGAAAAGCAGCAGCGCGGTCTTCGCCTGATTCTGGAGCAGCCAAGCCGTGGGAGGATTTTTGTCCTGAAGAATGGTGTCCGCATCATCGGCATGATCAATCTGCTGATCACGATCAGCACTGCCGAAGGAGGGTTTGTCCTGATTCTGGAAGACCTCGTCATTCATCGTGATCATCGCGGTCAGGGATATGGGGGACGACTGCTGACTCACGCCTTGACCTATGCGAAGCAGAAGGGATTCCTACGCGTGACGCTCTTGACCGACAAGCTCGAGAACAAGGCCCGCTCCTTCTACGAACACCACGGGTTCAAGCAGAGCGGCATGGTGCCGATGCGTTATTATTTCACACCTCATGAGTAACGGCGAGGAGGCGACTCAAGAGGGAGTCGTAAATCTTGGTTTTGCGCGGATTGATTCTGCCCGTCGTGGTCGTTGCGGCCATCCCGAGGTGATCTTCGGCGAGGGAAAGACGGTGGAGGAGATCGCCCGTATCGCCCGTGTCATTCATGACAAAGAAGGGTATGTCCTGGTGACGCGTCTCTCGTCCCAGCAGGCTGCCGGGCTGGAACCGCTTCTGACAGGGGCCGTCTATCATGCCCGCGCCCGATGTCTCCTGCTGGGTATGCCTCCGCAGAAAAAGCCATCGCTTCCCATCGGGCTTCTCTGCGCTGGTACGTCCGATCTGCCCGTTGCGGAAGAAGCCGCCGTTACCCTGGAGGCCTTTGGCCGTCATGTGGTGCGCTATCATGACATCGGGGTGGCCGGACTGCACCGACTTCTGGGAGAGATCGAGAGTATCCGTGCCTGCGGCGTGCTGATTGTGGTTGCCGGGATGGAAGGGGCGCTACCGAGTGTCGTTGCAGGGTTGGTAGATCTTCCCGTGATCGCCGTGCCGACGAGTGTCGGCTATGGCGCGAGTTTCGGCGGTCTGGCCGCGCTGCTTGGGATGCTGAACAGCTGTGCTAACGGGGTGAGTGTCACCAATATCGACAACGGTTTTGGGGCTGCCTGCGCGGCGGATGCCATCCTGCGTGTTGCCGAAAGGGTCTCCCAGTGAGTTCACCCACCGCTTTTGTTCTGGCTGCGGGACTCGGCACACGGCTTGCACCACTCACCGACATTCTCCCAAAACCGCTGGTTCCTATTTATCACAAACCGCTTGTGACCTTTGCCCTCGACAGCCTGATGGCTGCCGGTGTCGGGACACTGGCGCTCAACACGCATCATCTTCCGGAAAAATTCACGGAACTTTTCGGTGTGGTGCCAACATACCGTGGGCAGGCTTTGCAGCTCTTCCATGAGCCGCTGCTTCTCGATACGGGAGGCGGGATTCGCAATGCCCGGAGCGCCTTGGGAAACAGCACCTTTTTTCTTTATAATGGCGATATTCTTGCCGATCTGCCTTTGCAGAAGCTGCTGGCATCGCATCGGGCCTCGGGTGCCTTGGCGACGCTACTTCTGCGTGACGGAGGCGGCGTCGCAAATGTCCGCTTTGATGTGGCATCGGGGGAGATCCTCGACATGCGCGGGACGTTGGGAGTCAAGGAGGGCGAACGGACGGTTTATTCCGGGATCGCGGTATTCGAACCGGCGATCTTCGATTGGATACCGGAAGGACGCTCTTCGATCATTGATGTCCTCCTTGATGCAAAACGTGTGGGAGAACGTATCGGCGGAATGCTTGTCCGGGAGAAGGAGAAAAATCTCTGGCTCGATATCGGAACCCCGGAGGCTTATCTGAAGGCGCATCAGGTGCTTGCTGATCCCTCAAACCGCCCCTCCTACGTCGTCGATCCAGGGTGGCCAGAGCCACTTCATCCGGGGGCGAAGGTTGACGAAAGCGCGCTACTCGAAGGAACTGTTGTTTTGGGGGCCGGTGCCAGAGTGGGAGCGAGAGCTCTGCTCAGGGATTCTATTCTCTGGCCAGGGAGCCTCATGGAGGCCGGCAGTTCGATTTCAGCGTGTGTTGTGCGTGGCATCGGGCCTGTTGTCGGGACGCATCAGGGAGTTGTCTTATGATCATGTCGAACGAGGAACTCTTAAAAAAAACGACCGCCGCACTGCCGGGATTCACGGCTCATGCGTTGCAGCCGATTGAAAAAGGAGGCTCCAGTCGCAGATTTTTCCGTATCGCTTCCAGCAGCGGCAATTCGGTGATTCTCGTGCAGGATCTCGGAGAGAAGGAGGAGAACAATCACTATGCGGCGCTTGCCGGATTTCTGGTGGACCACGGAGTGCCTGTACCCGCCGTTCTGGCAACAAATCCCGTCGAAGGATTGCTCTGGTTGGAGGATCTCGGAGAACGCGACCTCTGGGCGGTGAGGAATGATCCCTGGGAGGTTCGTCGGCCGCTGTATGAATCGGTGTTGCGCGGCATCTTCAGGCTTCACCTCATCCCTGTGGGGGAGAGGGATGGGCTCGTTTTTCAGAAAGAGTTCGACGAGCATCTCTACCGTTGGGAGCAGGAGTATTTCGCAGAGCATTGCCTGGGCGGGATTTTCGACATCCCGGAAGGGACGAGGAGTGATCTTTTAAGCAGTTCCGCCATGCAGGGGCTCGCTGCACAACTTGCCTCCGAGCCGAGACAGTT
>DKEN01000074.1:12034-12800 GCA_002452515.1 Spartobacteria bacterium UBA6821
GACCGGAGAGCATTTTGAGCGTATCTTCTGGCAATGCGCCGTGCAGCGCCTGATGCAGGCGCTTGGAGCCTACGGATTCCTGAGTCTGCGTTGCGGTAAGACCTCTTTCCGGACCCATGTCAGGCCAGCATTGATCCGGCTTCGCGAGGCCCTGGAACAGCTTCACCCTGAGGATCGTCTCGACGAAGTGGCCTCTTTAGTGACAAATCTCAACGACTAAACCTCCCAATTCCCCCCTTCCTATGGCATCTCCTCTTTTTCCAACCGTGGTGATTGAAAATCTCTGGCCCCAGATCGAAGGGGGGCGGTATCCGATCAAGCGGGTTCCGGGCGAGGAGGTCACGGTGAACGCCGACATCTTCAAGGAAGGTCATGATGTCGTCCTTGCGGTGATCAAGTGGCGTGCTTTGGGTGAAAAGAAATGGAAGGAAGCGCCGATGAGTGACGTCGGCAATGATCGCTGGAAGGGGAGCTTCACCGTGGAGCAGGTCGGATTCACCGAATACACCATTGAGTCGTGGGGAGACGCCTTTGGCTCGTGGATCGAGGAGATTCAGAAAAAAACCAAGGGAGGAGCTACCAGTCTTCCCTCGGAGACGCTGGAGGGAGCCGCTCTCGTGAAAGCGGCGGTCAAGCGTGCCGGGAAAAACCCGGATGCCAAAAAACTCGCCGAATATGCCCTCCTGCTGGAGGGGGCTCCCGATCCCGCCGCCCTTGTTGTCCAGGCCACAGAACCGGAACTGATCGCCCTGATGGAGCAGTGGCC
>DKEN01000091.1 GCA_002452515.1 Spartobacteria bacterium UBA6821
GATGCCATCAGGACCCGGTTTCCACCCTGCGGCATCGAGCAGCCCCCGAGCTGCGGCGGGATCATAGGTGAGGGGGTGAACGTTGGGATCGAAAAACCACATTCTGGGGGTGAAGATGCCTGTCGATTGAACGCCGCGTCCATAAATGATGTATTTGATCATCTGCGGGATATTCACAGCATGAGCGAGGGCCTGTCGGACACGCAGGTCCGAGAAGAGGGGGCGCTGGAGATTCCAGCCAATGTAGTTATAGGAATTGCCTGCGGCGCTGAAGATGTCGAAGCGGGGATCTTTCTCCACTCCCTTGACGGCCCACGGTTCGGCATTCCAGAAATCAACCTGATGGGTCTGAAAGGCAAGTTGGAGGGTGAGGGGATCAGGAAGAACCCGAAAAACAATCGAGTCGAGCCATGGGGAACCGAGGTAGTAGCCGGGATTGCGGACAAGACGAATATATTCATTCGTTTTCCATTCTCCGAATTTGAACGGGCCGGTGCCGATGGGATGGCGATTATAGAGCTCTGGCCACTTGGCCGGATCAACCTTTTCCAACAGATGGGCCGGCAGTATCGACTGCATCCAACTCAAGAGTGCCGGAGAAAAGGGTTTCTTGTAACGGACAATAACATCGTAGGGAGTCGGTGTTTTGAGGGAGGCGACAAGGTCGTAATCGGAGATCTCCGGAGAGGCCACCCTCTCATCGATGAGCGCATGATAGGTAAAGGCCACGTCGGAGGAAGTGAAGGGGGCTCCATCATGCCAGCGAACGCCCTGACGCAAGGTGAAGTGGATAATCGGTTCGGCCTTGAAGGGGCGTTCTTTTTCGCCCTTTTCCAGCGGAGGGAAGGGGAGAGGATGAAAATCGCCATCGGTCAGAATTTGGAACAGTTTTTCCGATTCTGTCAGACCAGGTTGGCCGAGGGTCAAAGTCAGTTTTTTTTCTGTTACGACGAGATTCAGAATCTGCAGGTCAGAGGATTCTCCAAACCAAGCTTTCATTCCATTGTTGTTGGTTCTTTTTAAATTCAAGAATGCCAGTGCTTTCGCAGCCTCCTCCTCTGTTGCAAACTGAAAGGTCGTCTCCTGAGAAAGCTCCCAGGAGGTGGCTAGATCCCCGACGATATTGAGATTCTGATCATATTTCAGAAGGCCGTTGAAGATCAGTGCCGCCACCTCGCCCGCAGCCGAGTCAGCTTGCTGGATGGGATTCAGCGTTGAGGGCTCGCCGATTGTGCCGATGGACATCTCGTTTTTCTTTGAGACCGAAAGAAAGGTGGCATTCACGAATGCCGCCACCAGCAACAGCACCAGGAGCACTGGTATACCGTAGAGAAAGAGGCGGATGGTGCGCATGTGGGCTAAAAGGGTTTTAGGCTGAAGGGTTTTAGTCTGTTAGGCCAGAATAGAGATAGTGAATACAAAGCCTTTGCTTTTATGGGATACACTTCAGTTCAAGTTTTCCTGAGTTCCAGATTAAAAAATCACCTTTGGGGGTTGTCCGGGGTGCTACTCCGTGCTTTGCTACTCGGCTCATCATGAAAGTCACCATCGAACAGAAAGAGCCCTGCATCGTCGATCTCCACATCGAGCTTCCCCCCGAGCGTTTCCAGTCTGAGTGGAAAGAGGTGGGTGCAGAATACCGTCGTCAGGCCAATCTTCCCGGTTTCCGCAAGGGAAAAGCCCCTCTCGCCATCGTTGAGAAAAAATATTCCCAGGACATTGAGCAGGAAGTCACCCGCAAGCTCCTTGACGGAGCCGTCCGCGAGGCGATCACCGAACAGAAGCTGAAGCCTGTCCAGACGCCGAATGTGACCGAGATCAAACTGGAGGGGGATCGCTCTCTACGATTCACTGCCACGATCGTTACCCGTCCGACCATCGAGCTTCCCGAATACAAGGGGCTGGTTGTGACCGTCGAAAAGCCCGTCGTTGACGAGGCTCAGGTCGACACCTTCCTGGATGGTCTGCGCGGCGATCTTGCCGAGTTCAAGACAGTCGAAGGGCGCGCCATCGCGATGGAGGACTTCGCCGTTCTGGATTACGAGGGATTCATCGACGGTAAGAGCCTTGCCGAGACCTACCCCGATCTTCAGCCGACCTATGCCGGGCGCAAAAATTTCTGGATCCGCATGGAGGAGGATCGTCCCATCCCGGGGCTTGCCGCCGCCATGGTGGGCTTGAATCCCGGCGAAAGCCGTGATTGCGAAGTGACATTCACTCCGGAATTTGGCGAAGAAAAACTTCGCGGCTACAAGGTCGTGTACAAGGTGACTCTTCATGAGGTGAAGGAGCGCGTGCTTCCTCCGGTGGATGACGCCTTTGCCGAAAAACTCAGCCCCGGATCGACACTGGAGAAGATCCGCGAGCAGGTGCGCGAGCGCCTGACGGTCAACGCCCAGCAAAATTTTACTCAGGCCGTTCGTGGTGAGGTGGTGAAGCAGCTTCTGGCGCTTGTCACCGTTGAGACTCCCTCCACCATGGTGCAGCAGGAGAGCAGTGCCATTCTCAAGGAGATTGTGCGCGAGAACCAGCAACGCGGAGTCAGCGAAGAAGAGCTTCGTGCCCATCAGGACGAACTTCTTGGAGCTGCCCGTCAGAGTGCCGGAGACAAGGTGAAGCTGAACTTCATCCTCGGTGAAGTCATCGGTCGGGAGAACATCAGTGTCACCCACGAGGAACTTGCCTGGCGCATTACCAATATGGCCGAGCGTTACCAGATGACCCCGCAGAAACTGGTCAAGGAACTTCAGAAGCACCGCGCCATTCCTGGCATCGAGGAGGAGATTGCTTTAGGCAAGGCCCTTGATGTGGTCGTCTCTCATGCTAAAGTAAATGGAGAAGAGCCCAAGCCAATCACGGCGACAGCCCCTTCCACACACACCCATTCCCCAAATGTTACTAACGAAGAACATGTCCATGGCCCCGGTTGCGGGCATGACCACTAAAATGTCCCAACCTTCCAGCAATATGCTCATTCCCATGGTGGTGGAGCAGACGAGTCGTGGCGAACGCAGTTATGACATCTATTCCCGTCTCCTCAAGGATCGCATCATCTTCATCGGCAGCGGCATTGATGATCATGTTTCCAATCTGGTCATCGCCCAGTTGCTCTTCCTCCAGATGGAGGATGCCAAGAAGGACATTCATATCTACATCAACTCCCCGGGCGGTTCCGTCACGGCAGGATTGGCGATCTATGACACGATGAAGTTCGTGACCTGCGATGTGAATACCTACTGCATGGGGATGGCGGCCAGCATGGGGGCATTCCTCCTCTGTGCGGGAACGAAAGGGAAGAGATTTGCGCTCCCGAATTCCGACATCATGATTCATCAGGTTTCCGGTGGTGCCCAGGGTACCGCCAGTGACGTTGAGCGCAGCGTGGAGTTCATGTACAAGCTCAACCGACGCTTGATCCGCATTATTGCTGAAAATACAGGCAAGCCCGAGGAGCAGGTGAAGAAGGATGCCGATCGCGATTACTACATGACCGCAGCGGAAGCTTGTGAATACGGTCTGGTTGACGAAGTGGTCCAGTCCCGTAAAGAACTTAAGAATCCTGTAGAAAAGAGCCCAAGTTCTGTCGAATAGGCTCCAGAATCCCTAAAACATCACTCCATGGCACGATCCAGCAACTTAACGATGTGCTCCTTCTGCGGAAAGAGCCACGCCGAAGTCCGCAAGCTTGTTGCCGGACCCGGTGTTTACATTTGTGATAGCTGCATCACGGTTTGCAAAGGAATCCTGGACAAGGAGGTGGGTGACCAACCTTTTGGGGAAGCAGCACATGAATTGAGGGTTCCCAAACCCTCGGAGATCCGCCGCGAACTTGACGCCCATGTCATCGGGCAAGATCTTGCAAAGCGGACGCTCTCGGTTGCCGTACATAACCATTACAAGCGCATTGCGCTCGAGCGAAATGGTCTTCCCGCAGGACTCCTCTCCGAGGGGCTTGCCGATGTTGAAGTCGAGAAAAGCAATATCCTGCTGATGGGGCCTACGGGATCGGGTAAGACGCTGCTTGCCAAGACATTGGCCCGTATTCTGGACGTCCCTTTCTGCATCGCCGATGCAACCACGCTGACCGAGGCTGGTTATGTCGGGGAGGATGTCGAGAACATCGTCCTGCGCCTTCTCCAGAATGCTGATTATGATGTGAAACGGGCGGAGATCGGCATTGTCTACATCGACGAAATCGACAAAATCGGACGCAAGACGGACAATGTTTCCATCACCCGTGATGTTTCCGGAGAAGGAGTGCAGCAGGCGCTTCTCAAGATCCTTGAAGGAACAACCTGCAATGTCCCGCCTCAGGGTGGTCGCAAGCATCCCCACCAAGAATACATCCAGCTCAACACTCAGAACATTCTTTTCATCTGCGGAGGTGCCTTTGTGGGGCTTGATAAGATCATCGAACGCCGCAACGGGAGCAAGACGCTTGGTTTCCATTCAGCCGAACAGAAGCAGGCTCAGCTCATTACCACCAATGTGTCCGCTTCCGTTGAACCGGAGGATCTCCTTTCTTTTGGAATGATTCCCGAGTTTATCGGACGACTCCCTGTTCTTGCCGCCCTGGAGCAACTCTCCGAGGCGGAACTCGTCAAAATCCTCACCGAGCCGCGCAATGCACTGGTCAAGCAGTTCACCAAGCTGCTTGCCATGGATGATATCTCGCTGACGGTGACCAAGGACGCCCTGAATGCGCTTGCCGAGGCTGCTGTCAAGAAGGGTACCGGAGCCCGAGCCCTGCGTTCCCTGCTTGAGAAAATCATGCTTGATGTCATGTATGAGGCGCCCGATCGGGACGATCTCGCCGGGGTCACTCTGAATCGCGCCGTGGTCGAGGGCCGTCGCTCCGCCTTGGTGCGCCGTCGTCAGGACAAGGATGCCGCCTAAATCAGTCCCGTGGTTCGGTTGTCTGAACTAACAGTGGCGCCTCTGCCCGGGCGGATGACTCCCAATCAGGAGCTTGTTCAGGCACGAGAGGAATTGCTCGCCAGATGTACCGGCTTCCACCGCGTCGAGTGTGACTTCGGTGCCGCCAAGGGGAAATTTTTAAGCGAGAGCGCCGTGCTCAATCCCACGGTCTTCTTCGTCGGTATTGAAGGCTTAAGTGAACGTGTGAGGAGGAGCAACAAGAAGATCAACCGTCTCGGGATCACCAATGCCGCTCTCTGGCGCGGATGGGGGAAGGAATCACTGGACGCCCTGATCCCCGATGCCTTTCTTGACGCGCTGCATGTCTCCTTTCCTGATCCCTGGCCGAAACGCCGTCATTGGTTCCGGCGTTTGGTGAACCCAGAATTTCTCACGATCGCCGCAAAAAAACTCAAGGCCAGAGATGATGGCTATGCTGGTGGAGTTCTCCGCTTGATGACCGATCACCCGGGATATTTTTCCGCCATGAAGCAGCATCTGGATTGCGAACGGGGATGGGAGGAGGTTCCGTGGGAGGATGACTTGGAACGCCCCGTCACGGAATTCGAAACAATTTTCCTGGCGAAAGGGGAGCCTATCGGAAGGGTTGCGGTGAGAAGAATTTCCCCAACTCTCTGAAACAAAACCTCCGCAGTGGTGTTTGAGTTGGAACAGTCTCCCAGGGGATTGTGAATTCCATGACCATAGCCCATTCTTAGTTACGTGACGGTTCCTCCTGCATCAGAAATTTCCGACGAAGCCTTGATGCTGCGCATCGCCGAAGGTGATTCGGAACAGTTTCGGACTTTTGTGGAGCGGCATCAGCAGCTGGTGATTAGCCTAGTGACCCGGATGATCGGTTCAGCTGATGCAGAGGATCTAGCACAGCAGGTTTTTCTCAATGTCTGGAAATCGGCTCCAAGATGGCGTCCCGAGGCGAAGATCACCACATGGCTGCTGACCATAGCGAAGAGATTGGTCTTTAATGAAGCGAGACGCCGTGCGAGGACTCGTCTCATTCCTCAATCCGAAGATCAAGAGCATGAGCCTGAGTATCCTGATCCGACACCCGGGCCAGATCGTGAGGTTCTGGAAAAGGAACTCCATCTGGCCATCGAGAAGGCGATAAATCAGCTGCCCGAAAAAGAACGACTTGCACTGGTGCTCAGGCAGTATCAAGGAATGCCGTATGAGGAGATTGCCGAAGTGCTCGGAGTGAGCTTGGCTGCGGTGAAAAGCCTGCTCTTCCGGGCCAGAAACTCGATGAAGAGACTGCTCGCCCCCTATCTGGAGGAGGGAAAATAAGATTTAGCGCAGAGGCGCAAAGACGCGGAAAGGGGAAGGGGAGGTAAAAGAGTAGAGAATTCCATTATTCTCTGCGTCTCAGCACCACTGCGCGAGATTCTCTGCTTGTCTGCCGGGCGAGGGGAGATCAGTCTCTCCCTTTTTCCTTATGAGCTCCACCGAACGCGTTCTTGTTATCCGCCGATCCCTATTTGATGAACTTGGCTCTTTTCATGGCCTGAATGCAGAGATTAGCCGTTATCTCCCCGTATTTCTGGAACCAGGGAACCACTTTTTTGTCCCCCGTGCCGAAGCTGAGGAGGATCCTTCCCTGAAGCAGCTCATTCCGTATGTCGTGGTGACGCACGATGAAAAACTGTTGCACTACCGGCGCGGTAGCGGTTCTGGCGAGACGCGCTTGCTCAAGAAGGGCTCCGTTGGGATCGGGGGGCATATCAATGACGGGGACGGGCTAGGCGAGGCGTTTGACGCAGCCGCTTACCAACGCGCCTTGATGCGTGAACTGATGGAGGAGCTCAATCTCGCGGGATCATTTATTGAACGTCCGTTGGCGTTGCTTAACGACGATTCCAATCCCGTGGGGGCCGTGCATCTCGGCATCGTGCACCAGTGCCAGATTTCTTCACCGGAAGTGACCGCCAATGAAGAGGCGATCGCTGAGTTGGGATTTCTTAGTCTCGATGAGCTGGCCTTACGTCACGAACAGCTGGAGACCTGGTCTCAGCTAGTGGTGCAGGGTTGGAACGATCTGAGGACAGTGGGATAAGGAAAAGAGGGAAACTGAGTTGAAGGTCAACGGCAGAGTGTCGAAAGCCAGCAGCCCGAAACTGAACTCAAAGAGTCGATTGTTTTTTGGAGAATTCGACCTTCGACTGTAAGCCGTCGACTGCTTATCTCTGTAGCTTCGCCGTCCTACCAATTCTTGATCCAGGTGTTGGAAGTGGTGGTTGGGCCTCCGGCGCTGGACCAGAGATCGTAATTGTTCGTCCCATTATTGGGGGAACCGTTGGTGTAAATGTAGTTGTAGCTGTATCCGAAGGGGTCGTTGTAATTCCCATTGGTCAAAAACTTGGTTTTGAACTCGAAGTAAACCTTTCCTCCGTTGGTTGGCATCAGCGCGGCAACGATATTCGAGTCGCTTCCCGCGTTGGTGTTGAGCGGATAGTCCCCATTGTCCACCTTGTAGCTTTCCAGCGCTGCACCGATGGCGGCGATTTCAGCTGTGGCCCTGCTGCGGGCACCCTTTTTCTGCACAAATCCTGCAGCGGAGAGGACGAGCGATGCCAGGATCGCGATAATGGCGATGACGACAAGAAGCTCTATCAGGGTAAAGCCGTGGTTTCGGTGGTGTTTCTTCATGGGGATTTTAAGTGAGGGGATTACTGCTGCATGCCCTGAATGATGCCGATGAGTGGCAGGAAGAGCGCGACAACGATGCCACCAACGATGACTGCAAGGAAGACAATCATGATCGGTTCCATTAACGAAGTGAGACCTGCCACGGCATTGTCAACTTCATCGTCATAGAGATCGGCAACCTTAAGGAGCATGTCCGGCAATTGGCCGGTTTCTTCGCCGACATCAACCATGCTGACAACCATGGGAGGGAAGACACCGCTTGCCTCCATCGGACGGACGATTGATTCGCCCTCACGGACACTGTCATGGATTTTTGAAATGGCCGTGGCGATGACGGTATTGCCCGCCGTTTCCTTGGTGATGTTGAGGGCCTGGAGAATAGGCACACCGCTGGAGACAAGTGTGCCTAGGGTGCGGGTGAAACGGGAAATGCCGTTTTTTCGTGTCAGGTCACCGAACATCGGGGCCTTGAGGGCGAGTTGGTCGAGGAGGGCCGAACCCTTCTCGGTAGAAGCGATGTATTTGAAAAGAGAGACGATGACTGCGCCAACGATGAGAATCCAGAGGATGTTGTCCTTGATGCCCCTGCTCATGCCCACCACGATCTGGGTGATCAGGGGGAGGGGTTTTCCTCCCAACATGTCGTGGAAGATCTGTTCGAATTTAGGAACAATGAAAACGAGCAGTCCTGACACAATCAACACGGCGATGACCAGAACGATGGCGGGGTACATCATGGCGGATTGCACCTTTCCTTTCACCCGCTGCGCTTTCTCCTGAAACTCGGCAAGACGGTTGAGTACGATTTCAAGCACGCCGCCCAACTCACCCGCCTTCACCATGTTCACATAGAGCTTGTTGAAAATTTTCGGGTGGGTAATCAGGCTGTCACTGAAGGTGCTTCCTCCCTGCACTGATTCGGCAAGATCGGAGATGGTTCGTTTGAGCACCGGATCCGGCTCCTGATTGCCGAGAACCGTCAACCCCCTCAGCAGCGGCAGTCCCGCATCAATCAAGGTGGCCAACTGGCGCGTGAAGATCATCAGAGTTTTGCTCTTGATGGTCTTTTTTTGGAGGAAGGGAATGGTGAACCCGCCTGGCTTTTTGGCGGCGCTGCTTTTGCCGACTACAGGTGCGGGCGGTTTTTTCCCTTTACCCTTGCCTGCGGCCTGCTCCTTGACACTGGTGGGGAAGAGGCCTCTCCCTCGCAGGAGGTTAATGGCTTCTGTTTGATTTGCAGCATCTAGATGGTCACTGACTTGCTGCCCTTGAGCGTCAAGGGCTACGAATGCAAAGGAGGGCATCCATGGTTCCTAATCGGGCAAGGCATATTCTGTCGAGCCGAGAAGTTTGAAAACGGACCGAACAAGGAGGCTTATTGAAGATAGGGATTGGTCATTTTTTCCCTTCCGATGCTTGTTGAAGGACCATGTCCTGGATAGACGATGGTTGTGTCACTAAGTGGGAAAAGTTTGCTCCGGATTCCATGAAGGAGTAGGTCCCGGTCGCCCCCCGGGAGATCCCATCGGCCGACCCCTCCTGCAAAAAGCACGTCACCCCCAAAGAGAACGGAATTTTCGCCCGTGTTGTTGTGGAAGCAGAGGCTGCCGGGGCAGTGGCCCGGAACTTCAAAGATATCAAAAGTGCTCCCCAACAATGCTTGTCTTTTCCCCTCCTGAAGGAGCAACCCAGCTGAAACCGGTTCAACCTCCAGATCAAGTCCGAACCGACGGAGGAGTTGCCTGTCGGCAAGCATTTCCTCCGTCGTGGCGTGCATGGCGACCGGACAGTGGTGAATGCGTGCAAGTTCGGCGGCATCCCAAACATGGTCGAAGTGGCCGTGGGTAAGGACGAGCAGGGAAATCGGGATGTCCCGAAAAGCCTCTGCAGCACCTTCGGGAGCATCAATCAGGAGATTTCCACCGGGACACGAGAGTAGGTAGGAATTGGTCTCTAAAGCACCCCCGGTGAACATTTTCGGGGGGGTAGGTGTCGTAACTTCGTTCATCTCATGAAGTTTGCTTTTCTTCCGTCTCTCTGCAACGTTGTTATTTCCATGACCTCCAGCCTCCCCAAGGTGACAAAAAAACTCTTTTTCGGCGTTGCGCTGTTTGCCGTCGCACTCTGTTGGAGTGGCTCGCTCTCAGCTGAAGATACGAATGCGAGCGTTACAACTGCTCCCACAAACGCGCCGACTACCGACATGGGGCCAGTTGCCGCCACTGTGGCTAGGATGTTGGAGCAGGGGCATTACCTTCATCCCCTCTCCCTGGCGGAAAAGAATCCGCCGCATCTTGAGTCCGAGCCTCCCCTACCCATGTCAGAAAGGGTGTTAAAAAATTATCTTCAGGTACTCGATTACAACCATCTCTATTTTACCAAAGGGGATGTGGATGAATTCAATGACCGGTATGCGCCCACGCTGGCTAGCGATATTCTTCATGGGGATCTGACGGCACCACGGGAAATTTTCACGCGGTATCGTCAGCGGGTGGAGGAAAGGGTGGCCAAGAACAAGGTGCTGGCGGCCGCACCGCATGACTTCTCCAGTGACAAGTCAATTCAGATAGACCGCAAGAAGGCACCGTGGCCGGCCGATGAGGCGGAGGCGGACAAACTCTGGGCGGATCGGATTGAGGCCGAGTTGTTACAGGAGCATCTTAATGAACATCCCATCAATCCCCCGGCGAAGGTGGTTTCGAAGAGGTACGATCAATATCTCAAGAGCATCAATGAGCAGAATGACGAGGATGTGATCAAGACCTTCCTGGATGCGCTTGCCCAGAGTTACGACCCCCATTCCGACTACATGAGCCCCTCGGAAATGGAGAATTTCATGATTCAGATGAAGCTTTCGCTGGTCGGAATAGGGGCTGTCTTGAGGCCTGATGACGGCTATGCAAAAATCGTGGAAGTGGTTCCGGGTGGTCCCGCAGACAAGGATGGAAGACTGAAGGCCAATGACCGGATTGCCGCCGTGGCACAGGGGAAGGGTCCCTTTGAGGATGTTGTCGACATGAATCTCGACAAGGTTGTTGAGAAAATTCGTGGTGACAAAGGCAGCTTGGTGCGGCTTCAGGTCATTCCTGCGAATACCACTGATCCCTCCAAACGGAGCGTCATTGAGATCAACCGGGATGTTGTGCAACTCAAGGATGCGGAGACCAAGGGGGAGATTATCGAGAGCAAGGGAGCCGATGGAACCATTAAGAAACTCGGCTGGCTGACTGTGCCCTCCTTTTACAACAGCGAGATGGATCACCAGCCGGGCCAACGCGAGGCCAGTACCACCAAGGATGTTCGCAGAATCCTAACCCGGATGAAAAAGGAAGGGATTCAGGGGTTGGTCGTCGACCTGCGTCGCGACGGCGGAGGCTCGCTCGAAGAAGCGATCAATCTTAGCGGACTTTTTGTCGGGCCGGGACCGGTGGTGCAGGCAAAAGACTCCAACGGACGGGTGAGTGTCTCGGAAGATAGTGAGATCAAACCCTTCTATGATGGTCCGATGGTTGTCCTCATCAACAGGTTGAGTGCCTCCGCAAGCGAGATTTTTGCCGCTGCCCTTCAAGATTACGGTCGCGCTGTCATCGTCGGTGATCAGAGAAGCTTTGGAAAAGGAACGGTTCAGACACTCCTGGATGTGGACAAGTTCATGCCCCTCTTTCACTCAGAGGGAGCTGGGGCCGGATCTCTCAAACTCACGATTCAGAAATTCTACCGTGTTTCCGGAGGATCCACTCAGCATCGCGGTGTTCTCTCCGACATCGTCCTTCCATCCCCGACCGATACGCCGGAGATTGGGGAGGGTTCGCTTCCCAATCCTCTGGCCTACGACGAGGTCGATCCCCAGCCGATTAATAAATTCAGCACCACCACGCCGTTGATTGAGGCTCTACGTCAACGCTCCTCGTCGCGCGTCGCGAAAGATCCGGAATTTCACTTCATCAGCGAGGATATGAAACTGCTCAGGGAGAGGCTTGACCGCAACCAACTCTCGCTTAATGAAAAAGTCCGCAAGGCGGAACTTGCCAACGAGAAAAAAACGCGCGAGGAGCGTGACGCGGAACGAAAGCTGCATCCGGAACCGCAAGACAAGGCTTATGAGGTCTCGCTTGATACCGTTGACAAGCCTGAGTTGCCACTGGTGACTAAGAAGAAAGCACCGCCCGCGGATCCCGAGGATGATGAGGCGGCGACTCCACCGGTTGACGCTCCCGATATGGTCAGACTTGAGGCCCTAAAAATTTTGGAGGACCTCTCCTCGATGACTCATTCGTTGCGCACGGCTGGCAGCCAATAAAAGTTTATCAATTATGACAGGGGTCGGGATTGACACTCCCGTACTGTGCGTTTTATCTTTCGACTCGAAGCTTCCCCTAAACCTCCGAACATTATCCAAGCCGTGAGCGATTCCTCCACAGACAATCCTATTCCCCCGATGCCAGCAGCTCCAGGTGCTCCTGTTAAGTTGCCTCCGCTGAATCTTCCGCCCAAGCCAATACCAGCTGGTATTCCGGGAGCCCCTTCAGCCGGCGGTCCCCCAAAAATGCCCAGCATGCCGGGTGCCTTGAAGCCACTTGGTGAGATCAAGCCACCTGCCCTGGCGGTTCCTTCAGTGCCGAAGCCAGCGATTCCGAGTGTTCCAGCAGCAGCCCCAGCTCCTGCCACCCCTGCGCCCGTCAAACCGGAAATGGTGGTGCCTCCAGCCGCCGCCAAACCGCTTCCGCAGGCCACCATCAAGCTGCAAGCAGCTCCGGCTGCCGCTGCCGCCCGCAAGCCACTTGAATCCCTAGCTGTTCCCGCCTCCAAGAAACTTGATCTTGCCGAACTCAAGGGAGAGGGAAAATCCGCAGCTGATTTCGACGAGGACGAGGATGAGACGGCTGAGAATGCGGCCGATGATATTCCCTTGCCCTTTGCGATTGGGGCGGCGGCTCTTGCGCTTCTTGCTGTCGGCGTCCAAGTCTGGATGCTGCTGATTGCCTGATTATTTTCACCTTTAAAATACCTCTCCATGGCCTCACCAAACGTCCTTGAACTCACCGATGCAACTTACGACGAGACAGTGGCGAAATCGCCCGTCCTGCTCGTGGATTTCTGGGCGCCTTGGTGCGGGCCTTGCAAGATGATTGCACCCGTGATTGATGAGATTGCCAACGAGTTGGTGGGCAGTGTTACTGTAGCCAAAGTGAATGTCGATGAGACTCCCGCTGTTGCTCAGGCCAACCGCATCACGGCAATTCCATCACTCTTTATTTACAAGAACGGAACCTTGGTTGAGCGGTCCACCGGGCTTGCCTCCAAGGGAGCCTTGCTTGAAAAGCTGAAGGCTCTCTGAGCTGGAAGTCGCGTCTTTCCGATCACGCGGATCGATTTTTGTTTCTCGTGACGGAGGCATTTCCAACGCCACGCTCCGAAGGCTATTCCATGCCTGCGGAATGGGAAGTTCATGAGGCGACCTGGATCTCCTGGCCTGATCGGAACGGGCAGAGTTTTCCGGGGAGCTATGATCGTGTCACGCCGACGCTAGTTCTTATGGCGACGGCGATTGCAGAATCGGAAATCCTTCGTATCAATATTTCTTCTCCCGAGCAGGAGAGAGAAATCCGTGGCCTCCTCTCTCCTGTGGTTCCGATGGAACGTGTCGAGTTTTTTGATATTCCCACCAACGAACCTTGGTGTCGTGATCATGGACCGATCTTCGTCAAACGAGAGAGCGTTCCAACACTCGCCATCAATGACTTTGGGTACAACGCCTGGGGAGGAAAGTACCCCCCCTATGATGCCGATGACATCGTTCCCACCACGATTGCGAAACGGTTTGGACTGCCGCTTTTCGAGCCTGGATTTATTCTTGAGGGAGGATCTGTTGATCCCAATGGGGATGGAACCCTGCTCACCACGGAATCCTGCCTGCTGAATCCGAACCGTAATCCCTCCATGTCCCGGGAACTGATCGAGCAGGGACTTCGAGACTATCTTGGAGTGGAGCAGATTCTCTGGCTTGGGGATGGAATCGAAGGGGATGACACCGACGGTCATGTTGATGACATCACCCGCTTTGTTTCCCGTGAAACCGTGGTGACCGTTATGGAACCGGATTGTGCGGATCCCAACCATGAACCTCTTGCGGCGAATCTTGAGCGGTTGCGAGCCATGTCTCTTGCTGACGGCACTCCCTTGACTGTTCTGGAACTACCGATGCCGCCCCGCATCGACCGCGAGGGATTGAGACTTCCTGCAAGCCATGCCAATTTCTACATCGCCAATACCTCGGTGCTGATGCCTTCCTTTGGTGGAAAATCAGATCAATCCGCGGCTGCGATCCTTGCCGATGTTTTTCCGACACGAAAAATCATCCCCATTGATTGCCGCGAACTCATCTGGGGACTGGGGGCCTTTCACTGTCTGACTCAACAACAGCCTGTTCCATAGTCTGCTGATCCTTCTGATTTCATGGACGGAAAGTGAGCGGATCACGAAAAAATTTCATCGTTGCAGGCTTGCAAATTACGAGTGGTAAGGGTGTTCTGATATGCTCCTTTTCATGAATACAGAAATCCTCCAACTTGCCGCCCGCGATGCACGCGGACTAGCCATTGATGCCGTTTCCGCCTGCAAATCGGGTCATCTCGGACTTCCGCTTGGAGCCGCAGATATCGGTGCCGTCCTGTTCGGGCATGCTCTTCAGCTAAATCCCTCCACCCCCCGTTGGATCAACCGTGACCGGTTCATTCTTTCTGCGGGCCATGGCAGCATGTTTCTCTATTCATGGCTCCATCTCTCCGGTTTTGATCTTCCCCTGGATCAGCTCAAAAAATTCCGCACCCTTCACAGCATCACCCCAGGACATCCCGAGTTTCACGAAACCCCGGGCGTAGAAGCCACCACCGGGCCTCTCGGTCAGGGAGTCGCCAATGCCGTCGGTTTCGCCATGTCAGGCAAGATGGCAGCCGCCCGTTTTAACACCCCACAGCACACCATTCTGGACAACCATGTCGTCGTTCTTGCCGGTGACGGCTGCCTTCAGGAAGGTGTTTCCGCCGAGGCTTCGTCTCTCGCCGGCCATCTCGGTCTCGATAACCTGATCCTTTTCTATGATGCTAACAGGGTGACTCTGGATGCCATGTTGGATGTCAGTCAGAGTGAGGATGTGTCGGCCCGCTACCGGGCGTATGGATGGGATGTCCAGGAGATCGACGGCCACAACTACGGTGCCATTCTGGCTGCCTACGAGCAGGCCAAGGCCACAAAAGGGAAGCCGCATCTCATTGTCGCCCGCACCATGATTGGTAAGGGCATCCCCCAAGTTGAAGGAACGAGCAAGGCGCATGGTGAAGGCGGTGTGAAATTTGCCGACGATGCCCGCAAAGGACTCGGTCTGCCCGAGGAAAAATTCTTTGTTTCTCCAGAAGTCACCGCCTACTTCGCGGCACTCAAGGACAAGCGTGCCGAGGCCCATGCTGCCTGGGAGCAGGAATACTCCGCCTGGCGTTCCGCCAACACCGAACTCGCAGCACTGTTTGATTCCGGTATCAATCAGGAAGTTCCCGATTTGCTCTCCGTCATCCCGACATTCCCAGAGGACGAAAGCATTGCCACCCGCAAGGCCGGAAGCGTTGTCCTTCAGCCGATTTCCAAAGCCATGCCGCTCTTCATCAGTGGTAGTGCCGATCTCCACGGGTCGACGCTGAACTACATCGAAAACGGCGGGAATTTCGACCGTCAGGACAATGCCGGTCGCAACATCCACTTCGGAATCCGTGAGCATGCCATGTGCGCCATCCTCAATGGCTACGCCTACGACGGAATCTTCCGTCCGAGTGGTGCGACATTCCTCGTCTTTAGTGATTACGGTCGTCCTTCGATCCGTGTTGCCGCACTGTCGAAGCTCCCCGTACTCTATATCTTCACCCATGATTCCGTCGCGGTTGGTGAAGATGGACCTACCCACGAACCCGTTGAGACCGTAGCCGCTCTGCGTGCCATTCCTGGACTCGATGTCATCCGTCCCGCCGATCCTGAAGAGACCGCCGGTGCCTATGCCGCAGCGTTGGAGCATACCGGTGGACCGACACTTCTCTCCCTTTCGCGCCAGAATCTGCCGAACCTGAAGGAAATTCCCGTTGAGACCCGCCGTAAGGGAGTCTTTAAGGGAGCCTATGTCGCCCGCAAGGAGACTGCGGAGCTTGATACCATCATTCTCTCAGCAGGCAGCGAACTTCATGTAGCTCTGGAAGCGGCCACAACACTTGGAGCCGGAACCCGTGTGGTTTCCGTGCCCTGTTTCGAGCGTTTCCTTCGCCAGGACGCAGCGTATCAGGAAGAGATTCTTCCTTCCGGATGCCGCAAGCGTGTTTCCATTGAGGCCGGTATCTCCGATCCGTGGTTCCGCTTTGTCGGACTTGATGGCAAGACCGTTGGCATCAATCGTTTCGGTCTCAGCGCTCCCGGTCCCACGGTGCTCAAGGAACTCGGCATCACAGCCGATGCCGTGGTCGCTGCTGCCCGTTCGCTCTAACGGAAGTTTCTCGTCAGCATTTAAATTTTGCCAAGCCGGAAGATGACATCTTCCGGCTTGGTGCTATTCTAATGCGTGCTCGCATCCATCGGTTGGTTTCATTTTAGTCTGCCGGATTTCCAGTATGCCTTCCTGAGCATTCTTTTGGAGGGAATGCCATTCCTTCTCGGCGGGGCGATTTTATCGGGAATCCTGGAGGAGTTTCTTCCTCAGTCTCTCATGACGCGACTGCTGCCCCGGAATCCTAGGATGGCTGTCATCGCAAGCGGATTTCTCGGACTCATCTTTCCGGTCTGCGAATGCGGGATTGTTCCCGTAGTGCGACGCCTCATGCGTAAGGGGTTGCCGGTCTCCTGCGGCGTGACCTACATGCTCTCGGCACCGATTGTGAATCCGCTCGTCATTTTGAGCACACTCGCCGCCTTC
>DKEN01000125.1 GCA_002452515.1 Spartobacteria bacterium UBA6821
CTAATCGAAAGGGCCCGCAGGGAGCGTACGGTGTCGGAGAAAAGGGAATGAGGTCCGTTGAAAGAATAGATATAGCCGAGTTCCGGCGTCAGCTGCGTCCATCGGGAAGCCTGGACGGCACCGCTGGCCTTCAGTGCAAGATCATAGAAATGCCCTTCCCACTCGTTGGACGGGAGGCGGCCTTCCTGAAGCAGCCGGCGAAGATTGCCATAGGTGCTGACATTGTTAAATCCATGATCATGCACTCCGATATGGGTGAGGTGCGGAGCCATGAGACGAAGCGTTCCATCACGGCCAATGCAAAGCATTTCCTCATCACCCGTCGCGTCATACTGCAGGATAGCAGCCCCATACTGGAATCCCTGTGTCCACTCGGTCCATCCACGGGAGGTATATTTCCCCTCAATGGTAAAAACTGGCGTGCCATCGGCATCCTTCCAGCGTTTTTGAAGCGAGGCGATTTTCGGGGCGGAAGCTTCAAAGACTTTGTCGGCTGCTGATTTCAGCGACGCAGGCGTGAGGGTGGTATCAATCGCAATCATGGGCTTGTGGGATCAGGGGGAGAAGGGGGAAACAAAAATATTAGAGTCGTCGGAGATGAAAACCACCATCGAGATAAATGACATCTCCAGTACTGAAGGGAAAATCACCGCGGCAGATCGCCTTGACAGCCAGACCCACATCCTCGGGACTGCCCCAGCGCCGTTGAGGCACCAAGCCATCGGCAATGAGAGTATCGTACTTGCCCTTCACTCCACTTGTCATATCGGTCGCCATGATGCCGGGGCGCAGTTCTAAAACCTGCACACCATCGGCAGCTAGACGAGTTGCCCAGAGCTGTGCCGCCATGGCAAGCCCAGCCTTGGAAATACAGTAATCACCACGATTCACCGAAGCGGTGGAGGCGGAGATCGAGGTGACAAAGATCAGTTTGTAGCCACCCGCAAGACGGGAGGCTCCGGGATGCTGAAGCCAGTAATTGGCGGCGGACTGGCTCAGAAAATACGGGCCTTTCAGATTGACTGAGATCAACTCGTCGAAACTTGACTCACCGGCCTCGGTGATATCCGCGCGTTCACGGGGAGCCATGCCTGCATTGTTCACCAAGGCGTCCAGATGGCCGAGTTCGGCGATCACCTTATCGATCATGGCCGTGCGTTGCTCGCTCGATCCAAGTTGAGCGGAGACGGGCAGAAACCGCTGCTCACTGCTCTTGGCCACGTTTTTGCAGGCGGTAATAGTTTCCTCGGCGGCAGCGGAATTAGAGGCGTAGTGAATTGCAAGATCGTACCCTTCGGCGGCGAGGGTGAGGGCGATACCGCGGCCAAGACCTCTGCTGGCACCGGTAACAAGAATGACGGGACGACTCATGACCGAAAATTATTACAGAATCCTTAAATGAATGCATTAGCCGAAAGCGCTTTTATTAGCACAGAAACGACTTTATTTTTGTCCTAGTTTTCCGCTATAACTAGGCCATTGAATGCAACAATAAAAAATACCCGCCAATCCCAAAGGAGTCCCATCAGGCCGATTCTCCTGAAACGACTCCATCTCCGTTGTGGCGACTGGACGATCACAGAATTGCGGGTCAATAGACACCTTCAACCTTTTGATCAGGAGATGCCGCACCACCATCCGCACGGCCAGCTCTTACTCTACCTCAGGGGACGCGGCGAGCAGCGTATCGGACGCAAGCGTCATCCAGTTGCCCCCGGCGCCATCTTTTTTATTCCTCCGGGAACGGAGCATGCGTTTCTTGAACACTCGCCCCGCCTCGCCATCTGCCTCGTTGCGGATCTGGGGGGCACGGGGCCAATGCGTTTCGGAATAACAACAGGATGGCTTCCTGCCGAGGAACTAGCACGGGCACGGGAACGCCTCAACCAGCTTACCCATGAACGCATCGGGGAGACAGAATCCTCACCATCACTTGAATTCGGGGTGGGAGGAAACACCCTGCTGCTCTTGGAATCCTGTAGACGTGCCTGTCTCGACACTCCGCAACGGAGCGATGAGGGCTCAATCATCAGCAAACGCCTTCTCCGTTCGTTGGAACCGGGGGGGCTTCCTCCTCCTCCCGGCGAACTCGCGCGTCGCGTCGGCCTTCAACAGGATTACCTCAACCGACTCGTTCGTCGCTCCACGGGACTCACACTGGGTCAGTGGCGGGATCGCGAATTGCTAAATGCGAGTGAGCGAGAACTCACGCGACCCGGGCCGATCTGGGAAGCAGCCCTACGACTCGGCTTTTCGGACGCCAATTACTTTTCTCGTTGGTTCCGGAGGCAGACCGGCATGACTCCGCGCTCCTGGCAACAACGAGCGAAAAGCTGAACCATGTTAATCGATGGATCCTCGTGTCTCACCCGAATAACTACGCCCCTTCCAAGTGACTCCACCGCCAAGGCAGAGCCGCCAGCTATTGAGTGCGTTTAGACAGATCATCAGCATGGCCACCGGGTGTAGGATCAGGCTGAGCCAAGATGTCCGAAAACGGAGCGTCAGCAGCAGGCGTATGATGAGAACTAGTCCCGCGGCAATGCACGCGGGTTCCCATACATTCCTGTAAATCATCCCCAAGGGCAGGAGATAAAAAGGGAGCAGGAAAAGTGACGTGATCAGCGCCCCAAAAAGAAAAAATCCAAAGCTTGATTCCTCGAAGGCAGGACGGAGATTTTTTGAAAACCCCTCCCAAAGTTCGGAGAGACCCGTGTACATGCGACACCGCAGCAACTCGATTCCATCAGCATTCGCGAGCCTCATTCCCTCCTCCGTACGGGAGGCAACACGACGACCAAACGCGAGATCCTCAACCAGATGATTCTTCAAGGCCTTATGACCGCCCAACTCCCTGTAGGCACTGTGACGAAAGAGCATGAACTGTCCATTCGCCACCCCCATGGAGGCAAGCCGCTCCCGGGTGAATCCATAGCGCCGTGCCCGCTCCGGATGCTTCTGTAACCAGGAGAGCAGCAGGAAAGGTTGAAAGAGCATGAAGAGGAGATAACCGAGCGGAATCACCAGTTTCTCAGCCCATGTCCCGGTGATCTGATCAGGCCAGAGTGAAAGCAGATCCAACCGTTGCTCCCTTGCATGAGCCACACTGCTTTGCAAACAAGCAGGATCGTGAATCGTGTCGGCATCAGTGAAGAGCAGGTAAGCACTGGAGGGATTCGCAGCTTCAGAGAGTTGATGACAGGCCCAGTTCTTTCCCACCCATCCTTCCGGAAGTTCGCTTCCAGAGAGCAGGCGAAGACGCTCACCCTCACCCTCACGGAACCCAAGCTCTCGGGCGATCTGGGCCGTCGCATCCGTAGAATGATCATCCAGCAAAATGATCTCTTTCACTTGAGGCTGCTGAGCAACCAGCGAACTCAGGCAATCACGAATGTTGCGCTCCTCGTTCCTCGCTGGGACAAGAACGGATACATCCTGCATCAGCTCTATCTTCTCACTCGAAGAAAGGGGTTTCAACCGGCGCAACACGTTCATGTTCACAACACCGTGCACAAGACAAAGTCCCAAGAGAGGGATAACCACCCACCAAAGAAATCCTACAAGAACGCTCCCAAACAGGATCCCGGATAGCTCCTGCATGGTATAATTACCTCACCAAAAATCCGCCCTAATTGTCGGAAGAGGATTCACCCTTCTTTTTCGCCACGGGTGTTGGCGTCGGGGTGGCCTCATTTTTGGAATGAGACCATAAAGAGTGGGATTTCTTTGCCGGGGTGGGGCTGGACGAAGCAGCATCGACAGCTGGTGTCGGCTTTGCTGAAGCAGCTGACTCATCCGTATTAGCTCTCCTTTTTCTCTTTCTCGGTGTAGCAGAAGGTGTGGGGGATGGAGACGCATCATCGGAAACGGAGGGAGTCGGAGGGAGATTCATCGGGATGGTCGGCTCCACCCGCACCTGATCAAGACGACGGAGGTACGCAGCATGCATCGTGTCAATCCAATCAGAGATCGAGGAATCAATTTTCTTCATCCGCTTTGCCAAGAGGTCGTAATACTCACGCAGGGCTTGACGCTTGGCTTCATCGCTCTTCGCCTTGTCAGCTTGGTCGAGCAGGGAACTCAATGCCTCTTCCTTGTCGGCTTGTACCTTCACTGAATAATAACGCGCCTTTTGCTGCTGCCGCTGTGTTTCCTCATTTCCCGCAGTATTGATCGGCGAGGGAGGGAGTGGCTCCTCGGGAGGAGGTATCAGGGAGTTCGGATCACTCGGAGGAGGATTTTGTCCCGCTGATCCCATCCCTGAGTCGGGTGAGGGGGCGGCTGGCTCTCCATTGGTCGGAGCGGGTCCTGGAACGAAACTGTTGGGCGTGGGCTGAGCGGTTGCGTTGGTATCAACCGGAGGAGCATTAGTATCAACCGGCGCTGCATTGGTAGTGGCAGGGGTCGCATTTGCAGCAATTGGCGCTGCATTGGTATCGGTACGGGCAGCATTTGTGTCCACTGCATTCGTTGAGATATTATTCGTTGTGGCGTTCCCTGAGGCAGCAGGAGTAGAAACCGGAGAGGTGGCCGTTGCATCGGGAACGACTGCGGGAGTCGGTGAAGGAGCGGGATTCTCCTGAATCTGGAGCGGGGCAGCTGGCGATGTCTGTGTCTGACCCTGGGCAACCAGCGGCAGGGCGAAGAGGCCGCTCCCAAGAAGCAGGAGACAAAAATAGGGGCTGAATTTCATGGATGATGGAAAATGCAAAACAAGACTCTAAGGCTTTTGAAAACGCTTTGGGAAGCCGAACCCTTGCAAAGGAAACAAAAATGGGCGGTGATGGCAAGCGGTGCCGATCCGCAATCCCGCCGAAATCATGTCCCTATTCCAAGATAAAATCGTTACTCCCATCCAAGCAGCTTCCACCTGGCATGAGCTTCCGGGTTTCGTCTGGCTTGACTCGTCCACCGAGAATAAGGGTATGAAGTCGATGATGGGGCATCATCCCGATCTCATCCTCCAAGGCAATGCCGGCGAGTGGTACCTGCTTGAAGAGGAACTTGAGCGACGAAAGAATGCATCCCCTCCCCACGATAACTCAGAAGGGGCGGCCATCGGCTATTTCCGATTCGACGGCTCTTTTTGCTTTGGTTTTTACGATGCTCCGCTGGTGCAGATGACCCAAGGGAAAAGCGGTTTACCCCCTCCGGCTCCCAGCTCGCTCCAATTCCTCCCTGAGATGAAACAGGATGAGTACCTGCGGATGGTGGAACGGGCCCAAGAGTATATCGCAGCCGGGGACATCTATCAGGTTTGTCTGGCACACCGATTCAGTGCCGACTTTAAGGGCGATCCGTGGGCCCTGTATCTGGCTCTTCGCAACGCTTCGCCAGCTCCCCATGCCGCCTACTTGAATCTTGGCTCTGAAACCATTCTCTCAAGTTCTCCCGAATGTTTCCTGAAAATGAGCGGCCGGAAGATCCTGACACGTCCCATTAAGGGAACGCGTCCTAGGATGCAGTCCCCGTCTGAGGATAAACAACAGGCGATCGAACTCACCACCTCCCCAAAGGAAATCGCCGAGCTGGTGATGATCACCGATCTGGAACGAAACGACCTGGGAAGGGTCTGCGAATTTGGAAGCGTTACGGCCACACAGTTACTTCATCTTGAACCTTACGCCCAAGTGTTCCATCTCGTCTCGACGATCGAAGGGGAATTGCGTGAAGGAATTTCCCAAGTGGCGGCCCTGGCTGCCTGTTTTCCGGGCGGATCAATCTCTGGGGCACCTAAAAAAAGGGCACTTGAAATCATCCGCGAACTTGAGAGCACTCCTCGCGGGCTTTTTACCGGAGCCATCGGCTACTTCGGTTATCACGGGGAAAGCCAGTTCAATATCGCCATTCGAACGGTCGTGATCCGTGAAGGGAAAGCCGAGTTCCATGTCGGTGCCGGCATCACGGCAGATTCCATCCCTATCAGGGAATGGGAAGAAACCCTCCACAAGGCTGCCGGAATTCTCCAAGCAGCCTGTGGAGGGAAATTGTTCCCAAGCCTCTANNCCGCCGTAGCCGCCTTCACGACCACCGCCGCCACCGCCACGGTATCCACCGCCGCCACCACCACGGTATCCACCGCCGCCGCCACCACCGCCGCCGTAGCCGCCTTCACGACCACCTCCGCCGCCCGCGCCACGAGGACGATCCTCCATTGGACGGGCTTCATTGACAGTGAGTTTACGTCCACCAAGATCTGCGCCGCTAAGGGCTGTGATTGCAGCGTGCCCCTCATCAGGGGTGCTCATGGTGATGAACCCGAATCCACGGGAACGACCGGTTGTGCGATCCATCATAACGATGGCATCTGTGACTGTGCCGTGCTGACCGAAGACCTCGCGGAGGTCGGCATCAGTTGCTGAGAAGGGAAGGTTCCCTATATAGAGTTTCATACTAGACTACTTTACTTGTTGTTTTTTGGTTCCTGATACGCTGACGGCCACTTCTCGAAATGCACCAGAGCCTCACTTGAGGGCATCTGGAGCAGTCCTCCCGCTCTGCGGGGAACCTGCATTACCTGAAACGCTATCATCGCACTTAGAGGCTAGCTATGGTGTGATCGGCGAGCTTTGGCAACAGAAAAGAATCGCAACTCAAATTCTTCATCTGGAAAAATCCATACCTCAGACCCCAAAGATGTGAAAAACAATTGAAGTTGCGCCTTAAATCAGTGATCTACTAAGGGCAGCGTAACGACCCATTATTTTATGAAACAGACCCTGAGCCTTCTTTCTCTTCTACTAGTTGTCTTTCTTGCTGGTTGCGCCGACTCTGATACCCAACCACCAAGAAAAAAACATGCGATGGTCGGAACACCTGATTCTCAGTTCACGACCGATGCTGCTATGACGAATGGGGTTCCACCGACGGACACCAATGGCCTAGTGACCGACACCAATAACATGGTGACCAACGCACTTGGGTCCAGCCCCGCCAACCCCTTCCCAACACCAACCCCTGTTCCTGTCGCCGCTCCTCGCGATCTCCCTTATGGCACACCAGTCCCTGGCAAACCGGGCTTTGTCACCAGTCCTCATTCCCCGACGGCAGGCTATGTCGATGTCAGGGGTTTTCCTCCCGGTTCCGAGGTGAAGGATCCTTACTCGGGCAAAATCTTCCTCGTTCCCTGATCTTCCTATTTTGAGCGCTCCTACAGAGCCTGAGAGAACAGCCCCCGCCAAGAGGATCACCATCTTCGGTCCAGGGTTGATCGGTGGCTCCATCGCCATGGCTCTGCGAAGCCGCAGCCCCGCGGCTTCCATCACGATCTGGGGCCGCAACCCCGAACAGCTTCAGGAAATTCTGAACTCCAATCTTGCTGACACCGTTGAAACCGATCCGGTGACCGCAGTTCGGGATGCTGATCTGGTCATCTTCTGCACCCCGGTCGGAAGCATGGAGCAACTGGCAACCACCATCGCCCCCCACCTTGCTCCTCAAACCCTTGTCACCGATGTGGGAAGCGTGAAAGCCTGCGTGGCGAAAAAACTTACCCCGCTGCTTGGTGATCGCTTTGTCGGAGGTCATCCCATGGCCGGAAGTGAACGATCGGGCTTGGCCGCGGCCAGATCCGATCTCTTTGACGGAGCTCCCTGCATCCTCACGCCATCCGGAACAACTCTCCCCGAGTCGCTGGAAATTCTCACCAGTTTCTGGCATTCTCTCGGTGCCCAAGTAACCACGATGTCACCGTTGGAACACGACCGTCTGGTGGCTCGCCTGAGCCATCTCCCTCACGCACTGGCTTTTGCTCTGGTGAATCTTATTTCCGAGACACTTCCCGAGGATGCCCCCCTTCTGGCCGGGGGAAGTTTCCGCGACGGCACACGGGTGGCCGCAAGCGATCCGGCACTCTGGACTGGGATTCTCACAGAGAACCGTCACGAAGTCATTGCAGCCCTGCGGGAAATGTCCGACCTTCTGGGCTCCCTTGCCGAAAATCTTGAAGAGGAGGACAACGACGCCGTACTCGACGTACTCACACGGGCTCGAGAGCAACGAGTCCGCCTGCCCCTTCCCAATCACCATCTTCCTTCCGACGACTAAGGCTTCCCCAATGACCACTTTCTCTACCCGCCGTTGCGGCCCCATCGTCACCGACATCACCATACCCGGAGACAAAAGCATCTCCCATCGCAGCGCCATGTTTGCCTCACTTGCGGAGGGTCGAAGCACGATCACAGGATTTTTGGAAAGTGAAGACTGTCTCTCCACCGTCAATGCGATGCGCAGCCTCGGCGCAAGGATTGAACACACGGGAAAAGGCACCTTTGTCATCGATGGTTGCGGGGGAAAATTCACCGCCCCGACCGGGGATGTCGACTGTGGCAATTCCGGTACCACCATGCGACTGATCTCAGGCATCCTCGCGGCACAGCCTTTCCGGTCCCGACTCATCGGCGACGCTTCCCTATCGAAGCGCCCCATGGGGAGAGTCATCAATCCGCTAACCGAGATGGGTGGACACTTCACTTCGGAGGGAGATCAGCCTGGACGTCCACCTCTCGTCATCGATGGGGGCTCGCTTCAGCCGATCTCCTACGAAATGCCGGTTGCCAGCGCTCAGGTTAAAAGTGCCATCCTCTTGGCAGGCCTTTCTGCCACTGGTGAAACCAGCGTGATCGAGCCCGCCGCGTGCCGAGACCACACGGAGCGAATGCTTCAGGAATTCGGCGTGGCGCTTGATCTCGGCGTGGCTGATGCTAACGGACGACGGCATATTGCAGTCAAAGGTCCGCAAACTCTCAAGGCACGTGACTTTGCCGTGCCGGGCGATATTTCCAGCGCGGCTTTCTGGCTCGTGGCTGCTGCTGCCAAGAAAGGTTCCGATACGACCATCGAAAGCGTCGGGCTCAACCCTACCCGCACCGGCATCATCTCGGTGCTTCAGCGCATGGGGGCGAAGATTGAAATCACCCCAGTCGATGAGAAGGCTGCGGAACCGCTCGGCAAAGTGCGCGTTCTTGGAGGCCCCCTTCAAGGGACCGTCATCGAAGGGGCGGAAATCCCGAACGTCATCGACGAACTCCCCATTCTCGCCGTCGCCGGAGCCCTGGCTCAGGGAAAAACCATCATCAAGGATGCCAAGGAACTGCGCGTGAAAGAAACCGACCGGATTGCTGCCGTTGCAGGAAACCTGCGGCTGATGGGCGCCATTGTTACCGAGACGGAGGACGGGATGATCATCGAAGGGGGGCATCCGCTCCATGGCGCAACACTTCAGTGCTTCGGCGATCACCGGATCGCCATGGCCTTTGCCATCGCGGGACTTTTCGCCGATGGCGAGACCGTGATCGAAAATGTTGAATGCGTGGCAACTTCCTATCCAACCTTTGGAGCCACGCTCGCTTCCATCCTGACCCCACAACCAGGACATGTCATTGCCATCGACGGCCCAGCCGCCTCGGGCAAAAGCTCTGTCTCAAAAGGTCTCGCCGCAGCTCTAGGCTATACCTTTATAAGTTCGGGCCATTTCTACCGGGCTTTGGCTTGGGGAATTCTCCGTGACGGACTGGCGCAACCACTCTCAACCGATACCGTCAATGCCTGGGTGAAGGATCGTCATTTGCAACTTCAGGATTCCCGACTCCTGCTTGATGGAGATGATGCCACGCCTTACTTATCCTCGGCCGATGTCGCCGCGATGGTCTCTCCGATCGCCGCCTTCCCTTCAGTTCGCGATCTGGTGAATTCGAATCTGCGTGCTCTCGCCGAGACTACCAATCTTGTCATGGAGGGACGCGATATCGGCTCCGTGGTTTTCCCGGAGACCCCCTACAAATTTTATCTCGATGCCTCGCCAGAGGAGCGAGCACGACGTCGCGCCAAGGAAGGGACCGTTGATTCTGTGGCCGAACGCGACCGACTCGATTCAACCCGTGCGACGGCACCGCTAAAAATTCCCGAGGGGGCCACGGTCATCGACACCACTCACCTGAATCTCGAGCAAGTCATCCAGGCTGTACTCTCCCATCTCAAGCCAAGGCTGTTAGCGGATTAGGCTGTAGGCAATTAGGTAGAGCCTACCGAGCTAAAAGTCAGCTGCACTCCATGCAAAACAACAGTCAGGCAAGAAAATCGAAACCATCCGACCATTTCCCATTCCCTTTTCTCTTCTGACCTAAAAGTCTAACAGTCTGTTGCCTCATCACCTTCCCCTTTTCCGTCTTCTTCCCGATGACCTTCACCTACTATTTCTGGTACACGCTTTCCAAAATTCTCGCCCGGAGTTTCTTCAGCTTCCGGGTGATCCACGGCAAGCGATTGGTCGAAGAAGGACCCGTCATCCTTGCCTCCAATCACCAGAGCTATTTTGATCCGCCGCTCGTCGGCATCTGCTCCCGCCGTGCCGTCTATTATCTTGCCCGCAAGACACTCCTCGACATACCGATGCTCGGCCCCCTGCTCCCCTTCATTAACGTCATTCCTGTGGATCGTGACGGAAACGACATGTCGGCACTAAAAAAAATCATCCGGCTCGTGCGCGCAGGAAGCGGGGTCGTTCTCTTTCCGGAAGGCACACGCTCTCCCGACGGCACACTCCAGCGGGGCAAGAGCGGCGTCGGCCTCATCATCGCCAAAACCCGCGCTCCTGTGCAGCCAATGCGTATTTTCGGGGCGCATTCAGCTTTTCCTAAAGGTTCCGGAAAAATTTCCCTGACCCCAATCTCCGTGATTGTCGGCGAACCGATCCGCTTCACCGATCAGGAACTTGATCCTCAATCTCACGGAGGCGATGACCGCGCCCTCTACCAATATCTTTCCGACCGTGTCATGAGCGCTATCGCCGAACTAGAATTACCCGAGTCTTGAAGGAAACTCTGATTTAAACCCCGCGCCTTGCCAACTGACCGCCACAAGACAATGCTACTCCTTTCATGAGCGACACAGCCTATTCCAACGCCATCATCGCGATCGACCTGAAGAAGAGCTTTGGTGAACGCCGCGCCCTGGACGGCATCTCCCTGGAGGTGAAGCGTGGAGAACTTTTCTGCCTACTCGGTCCCAATGGAGGCGGTAAAAGCACCCTCTTCCGCATTCTGGCCACTCTTTCCCTTCCCGATTCGGGAGAGGCATCAATAGCGGGTCATGATGTCCTCCATGACGCTTCTGCAGTTCGGGCACGACTCGGCGTGGTCTTTCAATCCCCGAGTCTCGATGGCAAGTTGACGATTCTGGAAAACCTCCGTTGCGGCGGTGCCCTTTACGGATTAGGCGGCTCTGAACTCAAAACCCGTATTGCCGAGGCTGCCAAGGCACTCAACCTCACTGATCGGTTGAACGACCTTGTCGAGACTCTCTCTGGGGGTCTTCAGCGCCGTGCCGAGATCGCCAAATGTCTCCTGATCAGGCCGGAGGTTCTCCTTCTTGATGAGCCCTCCACCGGACTTGATCCGGGTGCCCGTATCGACCTATGGGCCGCTTTGGAAGCACTGCGAAATCAGCATGGTGTCACCGTGCTCTGCACCACCCATCTGATGGAGGAGGCTGCACGGGCTGACCGGGTAGGCATCATCAGCACAGGCAAACTCGTTGCCCTAGGATCACCCGATGAGCTGACCGGGGCGATCGGAGGCGACGTGCTGAGCCTGGGAGCAGCCAAGGAAACCGGTCCGGATATCCTTTCCAAACTCATCACGGAGCGCCTGGGTATTCCGGCAACCATCGTCGAAGGCGAGGTTCGGATCGAATCCCGCGAAGCCTATGCGCTGGCGGCACGCCTGGCCGGGGAATTCCCCACCGAAATCATCTCCCTTCGCATCGCACGCCCCACCCTGGAAGATGTCTTTATCGCAAGGACGGGCCGTCTCTTTTCCGATCAGGATCTTGATCCGGACGCAAAACCAGCCAAGAAGAAGCACTAGCCGTACGTCATGAAAACTCCTCAACTTCTCTGGACTCCCACCTTCGCCTTCTGGTGGCGCGATGTCATCCGCTTTCTACGCCAGCGCAACCGCATCATCGGAGCGCTCGCCACTCCGCTCGTTTTCTGGCTACTGGTCGGCTCTGGATTCGGCCCTTCATTCAGGAACCCTGGTGCCTCAGCACACGCAGGGAGTTACCTCGTCTATTTCTTTCCCGGCACGCTGGTGTTGATCATGCTCTTCACGGCGATCTTCTCGACGATCTCCATCATCGAGGATCGGCGAGAAGGATTTCTTCAGGGAGCCTTGGTCGCTCCGCTTTCTCCGGCAGCGATTCCCCTTGGCAAGTTTCTTGGAGGCACCACGCTCGCTGTGCTTCAAGCGGCTCTCTTCTGCGTTCTGGCCCCCTTGGCAGGAATGCCGATTGGCCTTCATCAGATCGCCCTTCTGCTCCCCGCCCTCATCCTGGTCGGCTTCAGCATGACGGGGTTGGGTTTCCTCGTCGCCTGGCCGATGGATTCGACGCAGGGATTCCACGCAATCATGAATATTTTCCTGATGCCACTTTGGATGATGTCCGGGGCCCTCTTCCCAATGCCGGCAGGCACAGGGTGGCTTTACTGGGTCGGCAAGCTGAATCCTGTAAGCTATGGCGTCACTGCCATACGATCCGCCTTTGATACCAACCATGGCATCGTGCCTCCCGACTATCTTCCCGCACTGGGTGTCACCGCCCTTTTTGGGGCACTCACTTTTGCCATCAGCGTTTCGCTTGTCGCAAAGCGGAGTCGGCGCAGTTAATCGCCTCACCCCGGCTGCAGATGAGTGATCTTCTTGATGCCCTGAAAACAGGCATTCTTTGCGGCGATGGTGCCATGGGCACGCTGCTTTCCGAAAGGGGGACACCATCGGGGACATGTTATGAGGAGCTCTGCATCTCCCAACCGGAATTGATTGCCGGAATTCACGGGGAGTATCTTTCTGACGGAGCGAAGATTCTCACCACCAATTCCTTTGCCGCCAACGCCCTGAAACTTGCGCCCTTCGGATTGGAAACGCGCACAAAGGAGATCAACCAAGCTGCGGCTCGACTAGCCAAAGCGGTTGTTGATACCCAATCCGCTTGGGTAGCGGGAAGCGTCGGACCTCTCGGAGTTTCTGCAAACGATGCAGA
Source organism: Spartobacteria bacterium UBA6821 (assembly GCA_002452515.1). Classification (GTDB taxonomy): domain Bacteria; phylum Verrucomicrobiota; class Verrucomicrobiia; order Chthoniobacterales; family UBA6821; genus UBA6821. The sequence goes on from DKEN01000125.1 coordinate 13,039, forward strand.
GGTTAAGGGGATTGATCGGGAAGCCCTCTTTCATCAACAAATTTCGGCCCTTCTGGAAGGGGGATGCGACCTCCTCCTGCTTGAGACGTTTCAAAACCCGGATGAACTGGCCCTCGCCTTGCAGGTGGCCAAATCACTCAATGACAACGTGCCGGTGATCACCCTGCTTGCCTCGCCGGAAACAGGCCGCCTTCCAGGAGGTGACTGGATCGGGGATGTGCTGGAGATGCTCGGGGAAAGAGGCGCCGACCTTGTCGGACTCAATTGTGTGAACGGGCCTCAGGCGATGCTGCGCCTTGTTGAAAAGATTGCTCCTTCCCGCCCCCTGGCCGTCTACGCAAACGCAGGTCGGCCTTCCTATCAGGAAGGCCGAATCGTTTATGGCACAACGCCGGAATATTTTGCTGATTTCGGAAAACGCATGGCCGAGGCAGGGGCAGTGCTTGTCGGGGGATGCTGTGGAACATCGCCTCTTCATATCAAGGCTCTTGCTCATGCCGTGGCAGGACTCAACCCTGCACCACGCAACCATTCCTCCATCACCATTCATGAAGAGGTGATGCCGTTAAGCAAACCCAGGGAAACCAATTTACTCGATCTGATCGCCGCTGGAAAAACGGTCATCGTCACCGAACTTGATCCACCAAAAACACTTCCGCTGGAAAAATTCTTTGCAGCAGCTGAGGCGATAACACGCGCCGGGAGCGATGCTATCACCCTTGCTGACAATTCCCTCGCCATTCTCCGCGTCAGTAACTTCGCCGTTGCTGCGCTGCTCAAGGAACGTGGCATCACCCCCCTTCTCCACCTGAGTTGCCGTGACAAAAATCTTATCGGCCTTCAAAGCGAACTCCTCGGAATGGCGGCCTTGGGCATGCGCCATGTTCTGGCCCTTACCGGTGATCCAGCCAAAGGCGGCGATCATCCGGGAGCCTCTTCAATCTATGATGTGAACTCCGTTGGTCTGCTGGATGTCATTCGTCGCCTCAACGAGGGCTACACACAGGCAGGCACCGATCTTCAGGCCAGGCCCGATCTGATTGCGGGCTGCACTTTTAACCCGAATGCGCGCAATCTTGACACCCAGATTCAGCGACTTGAACGAAAGATCTCAGCCGGAGCGCGCTATGTCATGACCCAACCTGTCTTTGAAACATCCCTTGTCGAGGAGACGGTGAAACGGACGGCTCACTTTGGAGTCCCGGTTTTTATCGGAGTCTGGCCGTTACTCAACCAACGACAGGCTCGATTCCTTCACAACGAGGTCCCTGGCATCAAGATTCCGGAATCGGTCCTCCACCGCATGGAGGGACTCGAAGGCATCGAGGGACGCAAAGAGGGAATCGCGATTGCCAAGGAAGTGACACGCGCCGTGCTCGACAACTTTCCCGGAATCTATTTCATGACCCCGTTCCTCGCCTACCAGACAACTGAGGAACTTTCCGCCTTTGTCCGTTCCCGGTAGTTGCAGCCTTTGTTCGGTTTTTACAGCCGGATCTATAAATCTAAAAAGGCAATTGGACAGGATTTACANNAAATCAGCGACTGGCTCAGGAGGGCCTGAGTTCAATGGATGAACGATAAGGTTTCTGTAACTCATTTGACTCGCTCGCTCCCGCTCGGCTCACCCTAACGGGTTTGCTTACAGCCAATCAACCCAAGCCGTACCCACGGCTATG
>DKEN01000098.1:0-1304 GCA_002452515.1 Spartobacteria bacterium UBA6821
GTCTCAGCGCCTCTGCGCGAGAATCTCTGCTTTTGAGTTTCAGATTGGTAGGCATTCAACCAAAAAATGGTCTAACGGGCGCTTTGCTTAATCAGCGAAAGAAATTCCTGTTTGCTTGGGCCCCGTCCGATCATGGCGAGGCTGATGGTTTCATTCCGGAAGATTTCCCGGGCCACTGCTTGAATCTCCCGTGTCGTGATCTTGGCCAGCCTGTCGTAAACCTCCTCGGGGGGAATGATTCTTCCGTGGGAGAGCAGGGAGCTACCGAGCCGGTAGTTCTGGGTGGCGGCCCGTTCCAAAGCCATGCGGCTCGTCCCGATTGAGTAATCGCAAGCGCGACGCAACTCGGCGACCGAAACCCCTTTTTCCGCAATGCGTCGGCACTCCTTGAGGATCAGCTTCATTGCCTTCCCAACATTCTCACCATCAAGTCCGATGGAGATATCGAAGGAGCCGCAGTCCGAGTAGGTGGAGAGGGAGGTATTGACCGAATAGCAGAGTCCACGGCGTTCACGAAGTTCCTGAAAAAGGCGCGAGCTCATGTTGCCTCCTAGGATCACATGAAGGAGCGTGGCCGCATGGCGACGGGGATCAGTCGCTCCAACCCCCCGGAAGGAGAAGGCAACCTGGCTTTGCTGACTCTTGCGCGAAGCAATATGAATCAAAGGGGATGTCTGCGGGCCAGGGGGCTTGGACTCGTGCTGATGTGAGACAGTGGGAGCCTTTGGCAGTTTGCCGAACAGCTTGGTGGCAAGCTGCACCACCTCGTCATGATCGATGGCCCCCGATGCGGTAAAAATCGTTTTCCCTGCATGGTAATGCCCCTTCAAGTAATCCAGCAGGTCGTTGCGGGAGATGGAGGAAAGGGTCTTCCTAGTGCCAGTGATGGGGTTAGCCAGGGGATGCCCTTTCCAAGTCTGCTCGTTCAAAAGTTCATGGACATACTGAGCGGGTTCATCCCGCACCATCTCGATTTCCTCCGCAATGACACCGCGTTCCCGCTCGATTTCGGCGGGCTCAAACAGCGAATTCCGGTACATGTCCGCAAGGACGGTTGCCATGCGGGTGAAGTGATCGGAGGATGCAGCCGCGTAGTAACAGGTGCGTTCCTCAGTCGTAAACGCATTAAGATCGCCGCCGACCCCTTCGATCTCTTCACTGATCTGTCGTGCTGTACGCTTCTTCGTCCCTTTAAAGAGGAGATGCTCCAGAAAATGTGAAATTCCTCCAAGACGGGGCGGTTCGATTCTGGCCCCGACAGCACACCAGATACCAACAGCGACGGTCTGAGAAGAGGGCATCGC
>DKEN01000098.1:1378-16972 GCA_002452515.1 Spartobacteria bacterium UBA6821
GCGGCAAGAACCACGGAGACTTCATCGGTCGGGTTGCCAGCATCGACTGACAGTAAGAGTTCTTTCAGCGGAGCCGCTCGGAAAACCTGCGGCGTCTGCATGGCCCAGAGTCCCGTGCGATCAACGGTGCGTGCAGCACACTTCTCCCGGTCAGCCAGATGCAGAGTGTCTGTAACGGGTACGGCAGCAGCAGATGCCCCGCTTCCACCAGCAATCTCTAGGCAACGGGTAATAAGCTCAGGAGATACCAAGGGCCGGGCCGCATCATGGATGACCACCAGTTCCACGGAGGGAGGGAGTGCCGTAAGCCCACGGCTCACTGATTCATGACGCTGGTATCCGCCACTGACGACAGCAATGAGTTTGGTGATCCCGGCATCGATGGCAATTTGATGGAATCTCTCTTCGCTTCCAGCCGGGGCAACCACGACAATCATGGAGATGGCTTCCGTCTCCTGAAACGCCTTCANNCCCCGCCGACAATCACGGCGGCGGAAACCGGTAATGACTGGTTATCAGCAGTGGACATGGCGACTTTGAGATCCGACAGAGTTCTTATGAGAGGTGCTTCTGGACTTCAGCACTCAGGATCTTGCCATCAGCACGACCCTGAGCCTTGGCCTGGGCCGCCTTCATCACGGCACCCATTTGGGCTTTGGTAACACCCGCTGGTGTTCCTAATGCCGCTCCAACCTCGGCAATCGACTCCTTCACAATCGCCACAATCTCCTCAAGCGTCAGCGGTGTCGGCAAATAGGCGGCAAGAAGCACGATTTCCTCCTTTTCCTTGGCAGCAAGTTCGGGGCGTCCACCCTGTTCGAATCCAGCAGCGGCATCCTCGCGCTGTTTGATCTGCTTCCGCAGCACATTCGTTGCAAGTTCGTCGTCAATGACCGTGTCGGCACCTCCCTTTTCAATGGCGGCATTCTTGAGGGCGGATTTCACCATGCGTAACGTGCTGAGGCGTGCCGCCTCGCGTGCTTTCATGGCTACCTTGAGGTCGTTGTCAATCTGTTCTGCGAGTGTCATGGAATAGGAAAATGGGATGTTTTTGTAAGCCATTGACCCTACGCGCTTGAGTTGATGCCGTAAATGAATTCTCTTTGAGGGATGTCTCAACCGTCCGTTCCTGTCCGCACACGTTTCGCCCCCTCCCCGACCGGCCTCCTGCATGTCGGCGGAGCCCGTACCGCTCTCTTTAACTGGATCTATGCCCGCAAGCACGCCGGCACCTTTGTGCTCCGCATCGAGGACACTGATCACTCCCGCAACACCGAAGAGGCCAAGAAGGTCATCACCGACGGACTTCACTGGCTCGGTCTCGACTGGGATGAGGGCCCGCTGAAAGGAGGCTCCTACGGACCCTACTACCAGAGCGAACGGACGGCCATCTACGAGGAATATCTGGGACGCCTTGAAAAAGGAGGCCATCTCTATGAAGACAACGGAGCCATCCGCTTCCGCTCCCCTCGTGAGAAGGTCGTCCTCCAGGACGAAATCTGCGGCAGGATAGAATTTGACCTCACCAACCCCGGAACACATCCCGACATCACCCTGCGTCGTCCCGATGGCTCATGGATTTTCCACTTCGTGAATGTCGTCGATGATATCGAGATGAAAATCACCCACGTCATCCGCGGCGAAGATCACCTTTCCAACACACCGAAGCATATCGAACTCTACAAGGCTCTCGGTGCCGAGCCTCCACGTTTCGCCCACATGCCGCTCATCCTTAACCGCGACGGCAGCAAGATGAGCAAACGCGACGAGGGTGCCGCCCTAGGAACCTATCCCGAGGCCGGTTACGCTCCGGAAGCTGTGCGCAACTACCTCTGCCTCCTCGGCTGGTCCCCCAAGGACAACCGCGAAATGATTTCCATGTCCGATGTCATCGCCCTCTTCGAGCTCAATCAGGTCAATCGACGCAATGCCGCGTTCGATCTGGCGAAATGCTTCTGGCTTAACGGCCAGTATCTGATGCAGATGGATCTCGCCCGCTACACCGAGCTCGCGATTCCCTTCCTTGAAAAAGCCGGAATCACCTGGCCGACTTACGAGTCGCTGGAGCAGGTGCTCGCGATCGTGAAACCGAAGCTCAAGCTTCTCAAAGAACTTCCTGAATGGGTCGCTCCCTTTTTCACCGAAGAGCTCTCTTACGATGAAGCCGCCGTCGCCAAGAGTCTCAAGGGAAGCGACCAGGGGGCAACTGCAGCCTCTCGGCTTAAGGCTCTCTCCGAGGCTTTTAAAGCACTCACCACTTGGGATGTCGCTTCACTGGAAGCTGCACTCAAGGAAACCGCTGCCAAACTTGGTGCGAAAACCGGCGAACTTGTTCACCCTGCCCGTGTGGCATCCAGCGGACGCTCAGTAGGTCCAGGCCTCTACGAGATGCTGGAGGTACTCGGCAAAGAGCGCACGCTCAGCCGCTTTGCCACCGGCGAGGCAAAGGCCCTCGGATAATTTTCATCATCTGACATGCCAACCGTCTTCAAGGCAGATGATCTCGCCAGCAACGGCATGGTCTTTCGCGGATTGATGCTGGATGACAAACCATGTCCCGCCCGGCTCTCCGTCTTTGGCGATCCCGTTGCACATTCTGCGTCGCCCCCGATGCATAATGCAGCTTTGTCCGCACGGGAGAAGGGATGCCAATACGTCCGCATCCTGGTGAAACCTGACGAGCTCGAGGGGGCCTTGAGAAATCTCCCCGAAGCAGGATTTCTCGGGACGAATCTGACCATTCCTCACAAACAGGCGGCACTCGAATATGTCGATGCAGTCAGCCCCGAGTCACGACTCATGGGAGCGATCAACACCGTCGCGGTGCGTGGGGAAAAACTTCACGGATTCAACACGGACGGCCCCGGGTTTGCTGCCGCAGTCGAGGAAAAATTCGCGGTTGAGCTGAAGACTCTTCGTGTTCTCATCCTCGGCGGAGGAGGTGGAGCAGGAAGGGCCATTACCGTGCAATGCGCCCTGTTAGAATGTCCCACCATTTTTGTTGCCAATAGAACAACGGAAAAAGCGGAAATCCTTTCTTCGGAGATCGAGGCAAATTTACGCATCGGGATCACTCCGATCGGCCTGACTCTGGAGGCCTTGACCAATGCACTCTCCTCTGTCGATCTGATCGTCAATGCCACACCACTCGGCATGAAGCCCCTTGATCCGTCGCCACTCCCGGATGGAATTTTGACCAGCGCACATCTCGTCTACGACACGGTCTACAGTGGCGGGAAAACTGCATTGCAACGCCAGGCCCTGAACGTCGGTGCCCGCTATGCCAACGGCCTTTCGATGCTCCTGCATCAGGGAGCCCTCGCCTACGAAATCTGGTTTGAAGAACCCGCACCCTTGGAAATCATGCGAGCCGCGCTCGAGAATTCTCTACTTTAAAGCGTCGATTGGTTGAGCGCTCTAGCCCGCCAAGGCCTCCTGAACAAGTGAGGCAATGGCAGGGGAAAGCTGAAGTCCCTTGGCAACCTCCTGAGCCTGCGGAGAGAGCTTACGCCAGGATTTGCGGAGAATATCGACGAACTTCTCCCTTGGATATTCCCCATGCTGCTCGGCAAAAGCATCAATTTCTTTTTCCAGAAAAACCAGCACCGCCGCATCCTCTAGCGCCTGGGTTCCAGCGTTAATTTTGAGCCCCGATTTGGAAATCCAAGTTTTTGCCTCTTCTATCTCCTCCGCTGAAACACCGGCCTGCATCAGGAGTTCTCCCGCCCGATCCGCCTGTTTGACATAGAGGCTTTTGCGCCAGGCAAGATATCCGGCCTTGCCTTCAGGAAAGCTCTTTCTCGGAACAATCCAGCGCTCAAGATGCTGACAGCGTGCGGCCAGCAGGAGAAGAGGAGAAGCATCAGGAATCAGTTTTTGAACCCATGACTCGATGTGATCGGCATAGACGAGTTCCGCAGGACGCCCATCAGGCGAGAGGGAAACATCAGAGGCATGGGCAGTATCGATCAGATTCCGTGCCGAGGTGTACACAGAACTCTTCACCATCTTCTCAAGGAGTACTGCCCTCGCCTGTTCGCAATCATGGGAAATCTGCGCTTTCAACTCCTCCAAGCCGGAGAATTTCTGCTCTCCTCTCAGAAAATGCACGAACTCCAAAGCGAGTTCTTTGCCAACAAGATCTTCGGAGAAGTCGAAGAGATGAACTTCCAGCGTCCTCTTGGGATCGGTCGAATGATCCACCGTCGGCCTGACTCCGAGATTGGCGACGCCAGGCTGGACATTTCCATCGAAGTGAACGAGCACGGCATAGACACCTTCAGGAGGAAGTTGCATCCCTTGCACATCGAGATTGGCTGTTGGAAATCCAATCGTCCCGCCGAGGCCCATTCCGGCTACGACATTCCCGGAGAGAAGATAGCTGCGTCCGAGACACTGGGCTGCTGCTTGAAAATCTCCCGTTGCAATGGCCTCCCTGATCCGAGTGCTGCTGATGGCAGAGCCATCGACATCAACCGGAGGGATGCTCTCCACAGAAAATCCAAGTTCACCTCCGAGTTTTTTCAGCAGGGTGATATTCCCGGCACCACCTCGACCAAAAGACCACTGCGAACCAACGCAGATTTTGTGGAGCGGATTGGCGGCTTCACAAAGACTGCGGATAAATTCTTCGGCCGGGATCGCGGCAAGCTTCTCGTTAAATTCCAGAAGCAACACAACTGGGACACCGATCTGCTCCAACAGAGCGAGCTTGGTCGCGTTGCGCGTCAGGAGTTTGGGAGCCTTGTCAGGGCGGGTGATAGACGCAGGATGGCGATCAAAGGTCATCACCACTGCCGTGCCACCAATAAGTGCGGCTTCCCTAATTGCTCGTCCAATAAGCGCCTGATGCCCGAGATGAAGACCATCGAAGGTTCCTGCAGCCAGGACTACCGGTCCTGAAAGCGATGCCAGATCGGCGATGGATCGCAACGTCTGCATGAAAAGAATTTCTAGGCTCCGCGAATCCTCGAGACCTGAGGAAGCGTCAGTAACTTTGCGAGAATTTCCTCCCTCGGTGCAGTCTTGAGCTGATCGGCGGGAAAGGCCATCTCGACATCGAAGCGTCCCGACTTCGTCCGTCGCAAGGCACTAAGATGGGCGCCGCAACCGAGATCATTGCCGATGTCATGGGCATAGGTGCGGACATAAAATCCCTTGCTACAGACCACCCTGAAATCAAGCTCTGGGGGTCGGATCTCCAGAATCTGATGGGCGTAAATATGAACAAATCGTGGTTCCCGCTCAACGGTCTTCCCCTGACGGGCGAGCTTATATAGGGCGACGCCATCCTTCTTGATCGCGGAAACCATCGGAGGAATCTGGTAGAAATCCCCATCGTACTTTGCAAAGGCAGCCTCGAGCTTTTCAGCTGAAAGCTCCGGCACCGGGCGTGTCTCGATCACCTCGCCATCGGAATCCTGGGAATCCGTCACCTCACCGAACTTCATTGTTCCAACGTACTCCTTGTCCTCGCTCATCAAGAGATCCTGGATCTTCGTCCCGCGTCCCAGCGTGAGCAACAGCAGTCCCGTCGCAAGAGGGTCAAGCGTGCCGCAATGACCGATTTTCTTGGTTCCCAAGACGCGTCGCGCAATCGCCACAACATCGTGAGAAGTCATCCCGGAGGCCTTATCTATCGGCAGAACGCCATCAATCACAGAGTCAGTACGCATGAGTGTCAGAATTTAAAAATTATCGGTTTTCGATTGCCGTGCAGATCGCGGCTAAAACCCGCGACTCAACCTCCTGGAGCGATCCCCTGATCCTTGCACCGGAGGCCATCGGATGACCTCCACCGCCAAATTGGGCGCAGAGGGCGCAGGCATCAAAGCTGAGATCCTTGGATCGCAGGCTCAATCGCACCTTCCCCTCGGGAAGTTCCTCGAAGAAGGCGGCTGCTTTGACTCCCTCGACAGAGCGGAGATTGTCAATGATCCCCTCGTTGTCCTCAGGGATGATCCCGAGGGTGGCGACATCGGCCAGCGACAGGGAAAAACTGACGACTCGCTCCTGGCAGCTGAATCGCGCATTGACAAGTGCGTGACGCAACAGTTCCAGACGGCGGCGAGGCTGGTTTTCGTAAAGGGATCGGGAAAGCTCCGCCACATTGACTCCTCGTCGTATCAGTTCTGCCGCCATTTCAAATGTCTCGGCTCCCGTCCCCTGATACTGGAAGGAGCCTGTATCCGTGGAGATGGCGGCGAAGAGATTCGTGGCCATTTCAGGAGTGATGGTGATTCCTTCCTCAAGAAATGCCTTGGTCAGGATTTCACCGGTGGCTGGCCGACTCGGATCAATCAGGTTGAGATCGGCATATCCCTCATTGCTCTTGTGATGATCAATACAGATCCAGAGTGGGGCGGAGGCCGAGGCAAGCACCGTGCCAAGACGGTTTTTTACCGAGGTATCCAAGGCAAGGATGGCATCAAAAGAAACGGGTGTTGCCGAAGGTTTGGTCACCAACTCCGAAGAGGGCAGAAAAGAGAATTTCTCGAGCATTCCGTCCTCGTTCCAGGCTGTGACTTCATGACCTGCATCGTGAAGCCAGAGTGCGGCGGCAATGGTGGAACCAAGTGCGTCCGCATCGGGTCGCAGATGACTCGCCACGAGTATGCGGCGGCAACTACTTAACGCCCCACGAATTTCGGAAAATGTAGCCGTCCTCATCACTGACTATTCCTGCTCGCGGTGCTCCTCACCCGGCAACGGTTCATCGGGAGGAAGTGTCGGCTCAATCTCATCAAGGAGATTCAGCACGCGCGTTCCGCGTTCAATGGATTCATCCAGCTGGAAGTGAAGATGAGGGGTGTATTTGAGGATAACGCGGCGTGAGAGCTCATGCTGGAGATGCTGACGCTTGTCGTTGAGCGTCTTGATCGCCTCCTCTTTCTGCCAGGTGGTGCCGATCGCACTGATGAAGACATGAGCATTCTTCAGATCGGCGGTGATATCGACGGCGCGCACCGAGACAAGGGGTGCCTCGAACTTGATTTCCCGTCCAATGATCACACCAAGCTCCCGTTTGAGCAATTCACAGACTCGAAGCAATCGGAGACTCATAAAAAGGAAATATTTAGGCTGAAGGCTATTAGACCGTTAGGTCAGACAGGGAAAAGGATGGGCTATAGAAAATGCGAAAANNTACAGGGCCTGGGCAACCTTCTCGAGCGTATAGCACTCGATGATGTCACCAACCTCGTATTCCGAAAAATCTCCGAGACGGATACCGCACTCCAATCCGGCACGCACTTCCTTCACATCCTCCGTAAAACGGCGGAGCGTGGAGAGTCCTCCGTCATACACCGCCTGACGGCGGCGCAGCACGCGGGCGCGAGCGGTTCGAGAAATTCGTCCGTCGGTGACAAGGCTTCCTGCAACCATCCCCTTGGTCAGATCGAAAATCTGTTTCACTTCGGCATGACCGATGATCGCTTCGCGAAGCTCCGGATCAAGAAGACCGGTCATGGCCTCCTTCATCTGATCCACAAGTTCGTAGATGATGCTGTAGAGCTTGATCTGAACGCCCTCCTTGCGGGCGGCGGTGATCGAGCTGTTCTCTACCTTGACACCAAAACCGATGATGATGGCATCGGAAGCGCTGGCAAGCAGCACATCACTCTCGGTGATCGGACCGACGGCGGCGTGAATGATCTTGAGATCGATCTTCGCTTGGGGAATGTCGGTGAGGGTTCCGATGATCGCTTCAAGGGAGCCCTGCATGTCGGCCTTGAGAATGATCTGAAGGGTCTTCTTCTGATCTGCTTCAAGGTTGGCAAAAAGATTCTCCAAGGTAGCGCGTTTCGGCGCGGCAAGCTTCTCTTTACGAAGTGAATCGAGTCGCTCTTCGCTGAGCTGGCGGGCCAGCTTCTCGCTCTCCATCACGACAAGCTCGTCGCCTGCATTCGGAAGGCCGCTCAGTCCGAGTACCTTGGCAGGCATTGCCGGGCCGGCGGATTTGAAGGGTTGCCCCTCCTCATTGATAAGCTGTTTCACTTTACCCCAATAGCATCCGCAGATGAAGCAATCCCCGACATGAAGCGTGCCGGAATTCACGATGATAGTGGCTGTCGGGCCTCGACCCGCCTCGACTTGGGCCTCGATGACGCTGGCGCGTGCAGGTTGATCGGGATTCGCCTTGAGTTCAAGAATCTCGGCCTGGAGGGACATCATTTCGAGCAGAGTATCAATCCCCTTGCCTGTTGCGGCGGAGACTTCGCAAACAACGGTCTCACCGCCCCAATCTTCGGAAACGAGTCCCTTGTCCTGAAGCTGCTGCTTCACGCGGTCGGGATTTGCCGTCTTGAGATCGCATTTGTTGATCGCCACCATGATGGTGACCTTTGCAGCTTGGGCATGACTGAGAGCCTCCAGTGTCTGGGGCATCAGTCCATCATCGGCAGCGACGACGAGCACAACAATATCGGTGACATTTGCACCGCGGGCGCGCATGGCGGAGAAGGCGGCGTGGCCAGGGGTGTCGATAAACGTGATCGGGTTGCCTTTCCAGTCGATGGAGTAGGCCCCAATGCGCTGGGTGATGCCTCCGGCTTCTCCGGAAGCCACCTTCGTGCGACGAATGGCATCCAGCAGGGAGGTCTTGCCGTGATCAACGTGACCCATGAATGTGATGATTGGACCGCGAAGCTTTTCCTGCTCGGGTTTGGCCTCAACGGGCTTGGGAGGTTCGACAGCAACCTTCTCCTCTTTATGGACTCCGGCACCGGAGACGCGCTTTTCACGCTCAAACACAAAGCCATACATGTCACAGAGCTTGGAGGCGATTTCCGGCTCCACGGACTGGTTGATGTTGGCGAAGATCTGCATCCCCATCAGATCCTTGATGATCTTGAAGGGCGCAACTTCCAACTGTGTCGCCAGTTCCTTGATCTGGATTGGCGGCTTGATATGAATGACCTTGCGGTTATCGATTGGCTCTGGCTCGGGAGCCGCTTCCGAAGTGACTTCTTCCTGATCGACAGGAATGCCGAGCGTGGCGGGAGCGTCAGCTGCCTGCTCGCCGATGCGAGGAAGGGCCTTACCCGTGGAGGTGACGCGTTTTTTAGGCGCGGGTTCGTCGATCAGCGAGAGTGTAGGAAGTTCAGTCGTCTTGAGCACCTGCTTCTGATCCTCCTCCTTTTCCTTGACGGCAGGTGCCTGAGCCCTTGCCTCTCTGGATGCGGAAGAACCCTTCGCTCCGCCCCTGGAAGCCGAGGTGCCGGACGATCGCGCGGATGTCGATCGGGCCCCCGGTTTGGACGCGGAGTTCCTGGACCCGCCTCCATTGGAGGACGAGGACTTGGTGTGAGAGACTTTACTGGTGGCCATTATAATTTTTTTCTTTGTTGCGGTTTCTTCCCTGGACAGGGAATGGACCGTTACAAGGCCCCAGAAACTCCTTTCTCTGCGACCTGATTTCTTGCTGCGTTAAGAATTGCCTCGGCCTTCTCCAGACCACAGCCGATGACTCCATCAATATCGGATGCCTCGGCGGTGAGGATGGCGGGAATATCGTTCATACCGCCGGCGGCGAGGGTCTTGGCTTCTTCCTCGCTGATGCCTAGTTGCTCGGCAAGTTGGTGGGCGGCGCCTCCCATCTGCTGTTCAAAGGCCTGGGCAGCAGTGCGGTCTTCTTGGATGTCGATTTCCCATCCGGTAAGCCGGGAAGTCAGGCGGGCATTCTGACCGCGTTTGCCGATGGCCAGCGCAAGATCTTCCTTCTCCACGGCGATACGGAGCGTGTGGCTGGATTCAATCACCTCGATGCTGCGGATACGGGCGGGCTTCAGAGCCTCACGGGCAAACTCCTTCGGATCCTCATACCAGCGGATGATGTCAACCTTCTCGTTGTTGAGTTCGCGAACGATGTTTTTGACCCGGGCACCGCGCATCCCGACGCAGGCACCGACCGGATCGACTTTTTCATTGGCGCTGTGCACAGCCACCTTGGTGCGAAATCCCGCCTCACGGGCAATGGAGCGAAGCTCAACGGTGTGGTCGGCAATCTCGCTGACTTCGATTTCGAAGAGTCGGCGGATGAAATTCGGATGACTGCGGGAAAGGATGATCTCCGGACCGCGCTGACCGTTTTCAACAGCAACGACATAGGCACGGATGCGGTCTCCAATGGAATACTCCTCGGTACTGACACGCTCGCGGGAAGGCATGATCCCCTCAAATTTTCCAAGATCGAGAACAACATCGCTGCGGTCGAAACGGCGGACGGTTCCACTGACGATCTCTCCTGCACGATCCTTAAACTCCTCGTAGATCATCTCCTTCTCAATCTGGCGGATGCGCTGCGCGATAGCCTGACGGGCCGTCTGGGCTGCGATACGACCGAAGTCGCGGGGAGTGACCTCAATCTCGATTTCCTGGCCAATCTGGATCGCAGGATTGATACCTACCGCCTTCGCGAGGGAAATTTCCTCCTGGGGATTGACAACCGTCTCCACAACAAGGGGTTTTGCGAATGCGCGGATTTGGCCGTTCTTGGGATTGATATCAATGCGAACTTCACGGGAGCAGGAAAAGCTCTTCTTTGAAGCAGCAACTAGGGAAGAGGAAATCGCCTCGATGAGGATTTCGCGTTTGATGCCTTTTTCACGCTCGAGGTAGTCGAGCATTGCGATAAATTCGGAGTTCATGGAAATAGGAATTCCCGACGCACAGGTCAGGAGTGTTCCATGACAGTGTGTCGGGGGTTTGTGAGTATGCCCTCTTCAGGTAGGGCGGTCAATCGAAAGTAATGAGGAACCGACGATTCAAAAGTTTTGACCTATCGTCAGGGGAGATTCATGGTGCCGCACCAGCTTTATCGAACGATGTCGGCCACTTTCACCTACCTCTCCACTGTTCGGGAGGATGATCACGCCTCCTCGTGGATCAGTAAATCGGGATGGTTCTGGGGCGTGGTGACGCTAGTCACACTCTGGAAACTCCTGGCTGCCTCGAAGCTCGGGCTCATCTTTGACGAATGCTACTACTGGGAGTGGTCGCTCCATCTTCAGGCCGGTTATTTCGACCACCCTCCCATGACGGCCTGGTTGATTGCGTCGGGCCACGCGATCTTCGGTCAAACATCCCTGGCCGTCCGGTTCTGGGCCATTGTTTCGGGTCTCCTCCTAGCGCTTGCCGGACGCGCTCTCGGCACAGAGCTCTTCGGACAGGCGGCGGGCAACCGAGCCGGAATTTTCCTGCTGCTCGCCCCGATTTTTGCCGGAAACGGCCTCTTGATGACACCGGATACTTTCCTGATGCCAGCATGGGCGTTTGCCGTCCTTTTTGCCTGGCGAGGAAGTCGAGGGAGCATGCTCTGGTGGCTTGCCGCAGGGCTTGCTGCAGGGCTTGGTATGCTGAGCAAGTACACCATGGTGCTTTACTTTGGAGGACTGGCACTTTTCTGGATCACGAGTCCTGGCCGACGCGGGAACATCTTTCTCGGCAGCACTCTGGCAGCCCTGGTCTCGCTCCTCATCTTCTCCCCCGTCATCTGGTGGAACAGCCGTCATGAATGGATCTCCTTTGCCAATCAGATGCGCCATGGCTTTCACAACGAGCATGCGACACTGATCAACTTTCAGAACCTGAGCGACTATACCGTTTTCCTGATCGTGCTCGTCTCCCCGGTGCTCGGACTCTTCTGCTTTCGCTCGGCGACCACACAACTGCGTGATGAACGCTATCGCTTCCTGGCCATCTTCTTCTGGGTGGTTGTGCTCTTCTTCGGATTCTCCGCCGCCAAGGCGCATATCGAGGCCAACTGGCCGATGGCGGCCTTCGTCACCGGCCTGATCCTTGTGGCCGCCGATTGGGAGCGCTATGGCAAAGTCTGGCGACGTACCGCGATCATCATCCTGCTCCTTGCTGATTTCGGGGCCGTGCTCGGAGTCGGATACCTCTCGCTGCCAAAAGACTCCTCTCTAGCCATTCAGAATCTCTCGTTCAACACCGGGTTCCTGAAACAATGCCTTGCTCCCCTCCCCCACTCGGAGCAGTTCGCCGACAAACTCGCCAACTCCGCCCAGCAGGGTTTTGGTGACTTTCAGGGACGGCTTGAAGAATTCCTCGGTCCTCAGGATGTGGCACGCGCTGTTTCAACCGAGTTCAAGAAATCGGGCGCAGATTTCCTCTGCGTCTCCAGTTACCAGTTCGCGGGGGTCATCTCTTTTTACGCCCCCGAGTTGGAACCCGTGATGTGGCTCCCTTACCTCGGCCGCTACCGCCTCTCCTGGATCAATGATCAGGTCTGGGCTGGAAAGACGGCCCTCACCGCCGAATGGCCTCATAACGGCCCCGATTATAGTGTCCTCTTCACCGAGTTCTCTGCACCACGAGCTTTGGAAGTTCCGGGAATCAAACGCCCTGTCTTTCTCTGCATCGGCAAGAATTACCTTCCGGAAAAAGTAAACTTCCGTCCCGGACACTGAATCCATGACACGCATTGAAAGGGCAAAAGCCCTCGCGACAGAACTTCCCAGAATCTATCCGTTGGCCCATTGCGAGCTCGATTTTTCGACTCCTCTGGAGCTTCTTGTTGCCACCATCCTCTCAGCCCAGTGCACCGATGTCCGCGTGAACATGGTCACTCCGGCCCTCTTCGCACGCTGCCGCACTGCTGCCGACTATGCCGCTATCCCGCAGGAGGAACTGGAGACGATCATCCACTCCACCGGCTTTTACAGAAACAAAGCCAAGTCGATCCGGGCAATGGGAGCAGTTTTGGTGGAGAAACACTGCGGCGAAGTTCCCCGCACTATGGAGGAACTCTCCGCACTGCCCGGAGTGGGTCGCAAGACGGCCAATGTCGTGCTTGGCAATGCCTTCCACATCAATGAGGGAGTTGTGGTTGATACCCATGTCGGCAGGCTCTCCCTCCGGCTTGGTCTGACCACACAGACAAATCCGGTCAACGTCGAACACGACCTCATCAAACTTTTCCCCCGAGAGCAGTGGTGTGAGCTGAGTCATTGGCTCATCTGGCACGGACGCCGCCGCTGCAAGGCACGCAACCCGGATTGCCAAGGATGCGAACTCCGCTCACTTTGTCCCAGAAAAGGGCTAACGAGCTAAGGAACCGCAGCCTCAACCACTACTTTTCATGAGTTTCACGACAGCCAATCTCCTCGGTCAGATCCTCTTCGGTGCCATCGGCTTCGGAGCCTTTCTTTACGGGAAAAAACAGGGAGCATTCCGGGCGATGATTCTGGGTGCTGCCCTGATGGCCTATCCCTACTTTGTGCCAGACACCTTGATCCTCTATAGCATCGGCATCCTGCTGACACTTGGCCTGTTTATTTTTCGCGATTGAACAGCATCAGAAAAACCACCTTAACGATCGTTCACAAACCGTTCCATGAAACAGCTCCTCAAACCCTGGATGGCCCTCCTACTAGCCGCCACCATTGCGGCCTACTTCTTTGCCGACCGTCCGCTCTGCGAATTCATCTACAACCATGCGGTGCCGCAGCACCTCATGGATTTTCTGAAGAAGATGCTGAGCCTGCCTTTCTTTGTCAGCGAACACTCGCTGATCCAGCGATCCAACCTGCTCAGCCAGCTCCTGGATTGGCCGCCGCTCATGTCGGGTCTTTCCCCTTTTCTCCTTCTGCTCGGAGTTCTGCTCAAACCGGGAAAAGCTAAGGATCTCCTGATTTTCATGGGCATCAGCATTCTCCTGACCTTTGTCCTGAAAAATGACCTCAAATGGATCTTTAGCCGGAATTGGCCAGTGACCTGGACCAACAACAACCTCTCCTGGATCAGCAATCATGCCTATGGATTCCACTGGTTTTCCGGGAAAATTTTCCAGGGAGATGACACCACCGGCTCCTTCCCCTCCGGCCATACAGCAATCGCCTTTGCCACCCTTCTTCCGATCGGCCTCCTTCACCGTCGCCTCCTCCCCTACTGCATCCTCCTTGCTTCCCTCGAAGGTCTTGCGATGATTCTCTGCGACTACCATTTCCTGAGTGATGTGCTGGCCGGAGCACTTGTCGGCATCCTCTGTGCCTTCGCCGCAAAATCTGCCCTACACCGTGAAATAGCCTAATCTGTAACTTATGCAAAAAATCCTCCTCACCTGTATCATCATCCTGATCGCGGCCTTTGTCGTGGCCTTCTTCTCTCTGAACCTCCTGGTCAAAAAAGCCGTCAATACCCTCGGCCCGGAGATCATGAAGGTCGATGTCAACCTCAGTGTGGCAGATATCTCCCCCTTCTCCGGCAGTGGCAGTCTCGTGCACCTTCTGATCGGCAATCCCGAGGGCTACAGTTCTCCCTTCGCCCTCCTCCTTGGTGGAGTCCAGATCAAAACCCAACGCACCTCCCTCTTCTCCGATCCCGTCATCA
Organism: Spartobacteria bacterium UBA6821; assembly: GCA_002452515.1. Taxonomy (GTDB): domain Bacteria; phylum Verrucomicrobiota; class Verrucomicrobiia; order Chthoniobacterales; family UBA6821; genus UBA6821. The sequence continues at coordinate 15,728 of DKEN01000098.1, forward strand.
TCAAGGAAATCGCCATCCGGAACCCTGAGATCAATATCGAGGGCACCCCGTTCGGAAACAACCTTACCAAACTTCTCTCCAACCTCAAATCCTCCTCCAACAATAGCAGCGGTGAGGAGACCGCTACAGACTCTAAAAAATCAAAGAAACTCATCGTCAGGGAAATCATCATCACAGGAGCCAAACTCCATGTGCACTTCACCGCCGCCAATCAAAGCCTCGATCAGACACTTGTTCTGCCTGACATTGCGCTTCACAACATCGGCTCTGATGGCTCCGGCGTCTCGACTTCCGAACTCTCACGACAAATCCTGACTCCGCTGCTCAACAGTGCCATCAGAGAAGGCGGAATAGCCTTGGCCAAACAAGGCATTAAACAGCTTGAAAACCAAGGTGCCGGACAACTCAACAAGGTGCTCGGAAACTTTTTGAAGTAGGGAGGATGGGGAGGACTGAGACGAAGGCAGAGGGTCGAGAGGCAAGAGGCCACAAAGCTGAAACTTGAAAGCTGAAGGTCGAATGGGGAACCGTGTGCCGAACGGTAAAAGGTAAAAAGGGGGAAGGGGGGTCTGCACGGCGGCGAACATGCCGGAGCGGAGAAGGTGTTCGGGATTGGGGATCGTGGCCTTTACCTGAATGTTGGGAGGCTTGGTGCTTGGGTCAGGATTTTGCGGTGAGATCTTCGGTGATGGTTGCGAACTGTTCCAGGGCGGCTTCCAGATCGGCGGTGATATCGGCAGCGATGATCTCGGGGGCGGGGAGATTGGCGGAGTCTTCGAGGGCTTCGTCCTTGAGCCAGAAAATATCGAGGTTCGCCTTGTCCCGCTTGGTCAGCTCCTCATAGGTGAAGGACTTGAAGCGCTCGCTCTCCTTGCGGTTGTGGCGGTTCTTCGGATTGTAGGAGGTGACGAAGTCATCGAGGTCGCTCCGTTTGAGGGTATTCTCTTTGAGGGTGAAATGCTGGTTCGTCCGCAGATCGTAGATCCAGAGCTTCTCGGTCCACGGCTTTTCCTGTGCGGGCTTACGGTCGAAGAAGAGGACGTTCGCCTTCACTCCCTGGGCGTAGAAGATCCCGGTGGGGAGTCGCAGCAGCGTATGGACATCGGCCTGCTTGAGAAGCTCCCGGCGGATTGTCTCCCCTGCCCCTCCCTCGAAGAGCACATTATCGGGTAGCACCACGGCGGCACGTCCATGTTGCTTGAGGATGGTGAAGATATGCTGGAGGAAGTTGAGCTGCTTGTTGCT
>DKEN01000096.1:0-28652 GCA_002452515.1 Spartobacteria bacterium UBA6821
AATTTCTACATCGATAACGCCATGGTGCCTTCGGCTCGATTTTATCAGGAGACCGTCGAGAAAATTAAGAAATACCATCCAGCCGCCTTTGTCATCACCGACTGGCCGATCAACAACACCGAGGAGTCAAAATTCAGCAGCTGGGCTTCCGGGACCTATGGTTACATCAAGATGAACTATCAACTCGCTTACAAAGATGGGAATTTGGAGCTTTTTGTCAGGCCGGATCTGGCTTCCAAGATCCCAGCAAACCTTGGGCACTAACGACGCATCCCCGATGCCTCCCGACAGGCGGAGACAACCTCTTCGACGCTGATCTTGAGCATCCTGTCGTTGTCGGGGAGGCCGGGAACTTCGCCCGGTTCACCGCGTTTCCTCCCCGCGGGAGCGACCATGATATGAGGGCATTTCCAGGGGCCAAACTGACCTGGCACACTGTGTCCGAATAGGCTGACAATCGGGCATTGCATCGCCGCGGCGAGATGCATCGCCGCCGTATCGCCGCCGACATAGTAGCGTGCGCGTTCCAGAATCCAGGCAAGTTCTCTCCAGGAGGCATTGCCTCCGGTGGTAATAACCCTTGAGCCGAATCCTTCGCAGAGAGTCTGCGCTTCCTCTCTCTCCACAGCCGAGGGGCCGCAGCTTATCACCACTTGCGGGCTGAATTCCAGCAGGCGTGCCAGTGTTTCTCGCCAGCGATCCAGAGGCCATGATTTGCAATGCCAGCGAGTGGCGGCATGAAGAACGGCAAAGTTCCCATTCAAGGCCGCCGCCTCTTTCCAGGGGAGTGCAGCCGAGGAGTCAAAGCGCAGGGGTGGGATTTCAGTTGATAATCCCAGCACCTCGCACGGTGTCATGTAATCCATTTCGACCTGATGGAGGAGGTTGCGATCAGTTTCGACGATCCGTGTGAAGCTGCGTCTCCACGCGGGGCTGAGTTTTTCGAGGTCTCCGCCGTGGGTGGCGCGAACACGAGCGCGTGAGGCGGTGATGAGCGTGCGGCCCCGATCATTGTCACCGAGTTCAAAGGCGTAGTCGAACGAGGTGCCCAAGACGGTGAGAAAGGTGCCTAGATCGCCGCCAAAGTCTTTCCACGTGCGTTTCCCTTCCTCAGGGCGTGCCGTGGTCAGAAGGCGATCGATTTCTGGGCAACCGGCTAAAATCCCCTCGGTGCCGCGCCTGACGGCGACCCAGATCTCGGCATTGGGGAATTTTTGACGCGTCGCGACGAGGATCGGCGTGATGAGCAGATTGTCACCGATATGGCGGAGTTTCGTGAAGAGAATGCGCATCGGATCAATTTTTCACAAAGACGAGGGAGATCGGACGGAATTTTCCCGCAGAGATGCAGAGGCGCAGAGATTCCAAGAAATGCTTCAGATGGGTGAGCTTCAGAAAAGCTCCTGTCTTCCTAGGAAGGAATTGGCGTAACTCCCTTGGCATACTAGATTTTTTCTCCGCGTCTTTGCGTCTCTGCGCGCTATTTCCCTAAACCTCTATTTTCCGTGAACCGGAATAACGGTGACAGGGATCGTCGCCTTGTGCAGGACAGAGGTCACGACGCTCCCGCTGAAGAGATGATAGAGCGCGCCATGCCCATGCGAACCGAGGACTAGCATGTCGGCACCGGTCGCCTTGGACTGATCAATGATTTCGTCCTGGGGCAACGCGACAGCTGTGATCGTCTCAACGCTGAGGCCCGTGGCACGCAACGGGGCCGCGAGCTTTTCCAATCGTTCCTTAAGCCCTTCGACATCAGGTGGCTCCATCGGCATCGGGGCAGTAATGACATCCATGGCGGCTCCCACAGGGACATACGCGGCCACCGGTTCCAGCACGGCGAGGATGATAAGCTTGGCCTGAAGATCTTTGGCAAGTTGCGCAGCGCCTTCAACGACTTGGGGCGTAATCGGGCTGAGATCAATTGCGACGAGGATGGTTTTCATGGAAAGGGAAGGGACTGCTTGGAGCAGCATGGAACGGAGGAGGTTGCCTTGCAAGCGTTGTGCGCCTCTCTCATACTGCGTGAAATGGAGGATCTTTTCGGGAATTCAGAGCCGGATGAGGAGGGAACGCTTCCCGCAGACGCTCCTCTAGCTGCCCGGATGCGTCCCCGTTCTCTGGAGGAGTATGTCGGTCAGGGACATATTCTGGGCAAGGGGAAACTGCTTCGACGTGCCATCGAGGCGGACAGACTTTCCTCGGTGATCTTCTATGGGCCTCCCGGCACGGGGAAGACCAGTCTGGCGCAGGTGATTGCGCGAAGCACGAGGAGCCGCTTTCTGGAGCTGAGTGGCGTTGAAGGAAGTGTTGCCGATATTCGCAAGGCGATCATGGCCGCCACCATCGAGGCCAGAAAGGGGGGAAGGACGCTGCTTTTTATCGACGAGATTCATCGATTCAACAAGGCGCAGCAGGATGCGCTGCTCCCCGATGTCGAGCGTGGCACGGTGCGTCTGATCGGTGCGACGACGCAGAACCCGTATTTTTCGATCAATAGTCCGTTGGTATCGCGCTCGCAGATCTTCCAACTCGAGCCTCTAAGCATCCCGGATCTGGTGGCGCTTCAGCACAGGGCTGTGTCGGATCAAGAACGCGGACTTGGAAACTTGCCGGTTGATCTGGATGAGGCGGCGGCGATCCATCTCGCCACGGTGAGCGACGGCGATGCCCGCAAATGTCTCAATGCCCTGGAAATTGCGGCGCGTACCACACCCTACGATATCGGGGGAAGGATACGGATTTCCTTGGAAGTGGCCGCGGAGAGCATTCAGAAAAAAGCCGTCGTCTATGACGGGACGGGAGATGATCATTATGACACGGCCAGTGCTTTCATCAAAAGCCTGCGTGGAAGCGATCCCGATGCCGCCCTGTACTGGCTCGCCAAAATGCTTCATGCAGGGGAGGAACCGCGCTTCCTTACGAGACGCCTTGTTATTTTTGCCAGCGAGGATGTCGGGTTGGCCGATCCGCTGGCCCTCCCTCTCGCCATCTCCGCCCAGCAGGCAGTGGAGTTCGTGGGGCTGCCGGAAGCCAGGATCACTCTTGCCCATGCCACGGTTTATCTGGCAACAGCCCCCAAGAGCAATAGCGCCTACGCCGCCCTTGGAAAAGCGCAAGAGGATGTCGCCAAAGGACGCACGTTGGCAGTGCCCGCTCACCTGAGGGATGCCCACTACAAGGGATCAAAGTCGTTGGGGCATGGTGAGGGATACAAATACGCCCATGATTATGACGGCGGGTATGTGCCACAGTCGTATCTGCCGGAGGGGCGCCTCTATTATGAGCCGTTGCGTATCGGGGCCGAGGCTCGTATCGCCGATCGTATCGAGGTGTGGCGTGCGCAATTTGAAACCGCTCAGAAAGAAGGAAAAGATCTCGCGCAGAGACGCAAAGGCGCGGAGAAATAAAGAGTGAAGAAACAGGGCGTTAAAACCTGAAGGCTTCTTCGAGAAAGCCTTTGACTCTCCCGTGCCGCCCTTCTACCCTTCCTGTCCGCCTAGGAACGCCCTTAAGTCCAATTAAGCCGCTCCATTCGGCGGCTCTTACCACATTCCTATGGCCACTCAGCTAACCTACGCTTTCATCACGCCGACGGCCCTTCGCAAGGGTCGTACCGGTGGCATCCTTGGTCGTCTTATTTCACGCAGTGGTCTCGAACTGACCACGGGACGCATTTTTGCTCCCTCTGCCAAACTGCTCGGCGATCTTGCAGCCACACTCGCCGCCCAATCCAAAACGGCAGCCTACCTCAAGGCCCTCCCCGCCGGTTCACAGGCCCTCGTCCTGGTGCTGCAGGGTGACGACGCTGCTGTCAAGGCGGCCACCGTTGTCGGCAGCGACACCTCCATGAATGGCCGAGGGACAACTATCCGCGACACCTACGGCGATCTGGTCGAAGAGAACGGCACCACAGTTTATTTTGATCCCGGCGTCATTGCTCCCGCTACGGCACTCGAAGCTGAGGCAGGATTGAAGTTGCTTGCAGCCGCTTCCGATGCCGAGGGTGGTATTCTGGATGCCTCCTCCACCTTCCCTGCCGGAACAACACTGGAAAAAACCCTCGTGCTGATCAAGCCCGATAACTTTGCTTTCCCCAATACCCGTCCAGGCGGCGTGATCGATCTTCTAACCCGTACCGGCCTGGCGCTGGTCGGCTTCAAACCCTTCCACATGACGGTTGCCCAGGGTGAGCAGTTCTACGGGCCCGTTCTCGATTTCCTTGTGGAGAAGCTGCCCGATGGCCGCGCCCAGTGGGAGTCGATCATCGCCTTCATGTCCGGCAAGCGTCCCTCAGAGTGTAGCGACGAAGAGAAGAATCTCCCGGGTTCCCAGCACTGCGTCGCCCTGATCTACCAGGGACCCAATGCCGTCGTAAAAATCCGCGAAGCCCTTGGCCCCACAAATCCCTCACAGGCTCCCCACGGCACGATCCGCAAGGAATTCGGCACCACGATCATGATCAATGGTGCCCATGCCTCCGACTCCGTTGAAAATGTCGCCCGCGAGACCGGAATTATCCGGCTTGAGGAAAACGACTTCAAAACGAAGATTGCAGCAGCCCTTTCCTAACATTTCAGTCCCAACCACTAAACCCACGCTTCCCATGGAACTCGCAAATCGCGTCAGCGAACTCACCCCCTCCCTCACCCTCGCCATCGACAGCAAGGCCAAGGCCCTGCGCGCCGAGGGAGTTAATATCTACAGTTTCGGAGCCGGCGAACCCGATTTCGACACACCGGAGCATATCAAAGCCGCCGCTGTTGAGGCCCTGGGCGCCGGATTCACCAAATACACCCCCAGCTCCGGAATTCCCGAGTTGCGCGCCGCCATCAGCGAGAAATTCAAACGTGATAACGGACTCGACTACAAGCCGAGCGAGATCATTGTCAGCAACGGTGCGAAGCAGAGCTGCTTCAACGCTATCCTTGCCGTCTGTGGCGAAGGGGACGAAGTAATCATTCCCGCCCCTTACTGGCTCAGCTATCCCGAGATGGTTCGCCTCGCCGGGGCTGAACCCGTCATCGTTCAGACCACTCAGGAGAATGACTGGAAGATGACCGCCCAGCAGTTCGAGGAGGCGATGAGCCCCCGCACGAAGATGATCATCATCAACTCTCCCGGCAATCCGACCGGAACCTCAGGATCTGGGCGAGCCCCCCGCGCCTTGGTGGAAGTCGCCGCCGACGAGGAGATCATCATCCTTTCCGATGAAATCTACGAGAGCCTCACCTATGATGGCGCCGAACATGTTTCCGTTGCTTCCATCACCCCTGAGGCCCGTGATCTGACGATCACAGTCAATGGATTCAGCAAAGCTTACGCGATGACCGGATGGCGCATCGGCTACCTTGGAGCTCCCGAGCCGATCGCAAAGGCGATCGATTCCCTCCAGAGCCACAGCACCTCCGGCCCCTGTTCCTTCGCCCAGAAGGGTGCGCTTGCAGCCATCACTGGCGACCAGCAGTGCGTCGCTGACATGCGCGAGGAGTTCAACATCCGCCGCGAATACATCTACGAGCGCCTCTCCGCAATCCCGAATGTCACCGCAGTGAAGCCCAAGGGTGCCTTCTATATTCTGGCCAACATTTCCAAACTTGGTATGACCTCGACGAACTTCGCCGACCGTCTGCTCAGCAAGGCCAATGTGGCCGTGGTTCCAGGCATCGCCTTCGGTGATGATTCCGTCGTGCGCCTCAGCTACGCGACCGGCCTTGATGTCATCAAGCCGGGTCTTGATGCTTTTGAGGAATTCTGCAAGACCCTCTAAACATTCCGGAGTTTTCCACTCCACGACATGAGTTCCAGGAAGGCCGTCAACACAATCAATCGTGTTGACGGCCTTTCCCTTTATCTGAAGAAACGGAAGGCATTGATCGAGGCGGCGCTGAAAAGCTCTGTTCCGCCTGCAGGCGTTCGCCCGGCGACCATTCATCGGGCCATACGCTACAGCCTTCTGGCCGGGGGCAAAAGAATGCGACCGATTCTTGCCTTGGCGGCTGCCGAGGCGTGTGGGATCGCGGATTATTCCCAGGTACTTCCTGCTGCATGCGCTGTTGAACTGATTCATACCTATTCGCTTATCCATGACGATCTTCCCTGCATGGATGATGATGACCTGCGGCGCGGACGGCCCACGTCGCACAAGGTTTATGGCGAGGGAGTCGCGGTGTTGGCGGGAGATGCCCTGTTAACCCGGGCATTTGGGCTGCTGGCGACCATCAATCTGCCCAAGCGCTATGCCCTTGCCCGGTTGATTGAAGAGACCGCCACGGCTGCCGGCTCGCTCCATCTGATCGCGGGGCAGGTGGCCGATCTCGAGGCTGAGGGGAAGAAACCGACGCTCACTGATGTCCGCTTCATCCATGAGCGCAAGACCGCAGCCATGGTGGTTCTTCCACTTCGTTTGGGAGCGATGGTTGCCGATGCCACCCCTGCACAATTAAAAGCTCTCGGAGAGTTTGGTCTCGCTCTCGGCGTCGCCTTTCAGGTCATCGACGACATTCTGGATGTGACTGAATCGAGTGAGAAACTCGGCAAGAGTGCCGGAAAGGACCTCGCGGCGGCCAAGGCAACCTACCCTGCGGTGATCGGCCTGGAGGCTTCGCGGGCTGAAGCTGCCCGCCTAACCCGAAAAGCCCATGCCGCGCTGAAACCGCTTGGCAAAAATGGGGATCGCCTGATTCAGATTGCGGAGTATCTGCTCGGTCGGACATCCTAACCCGGTTGTTCACCCCACATCGTAATTTTCAATGAGTCCTCTATTCCTTCTTTTGATCAGTCTGGTCTGCTCCAGTCTCTTCATGGTTGTGGTCTGGAATGTCGCCATGAGGGTGGGCAATGCCGGGATTGTCGAGCTGGCTTGGGCTCTTGGTTTCACGCCGCTAGCCTTGCTCTACCGGATCTTCGGGGATGGGGAACCGATCCGACAGAATCTCATCACCCTCATGGTGGTCGCATGGAGCTTGCGGCTGGGACATCATCTTTGGAAGCGGATCAAGAACTGTCATCCCGTGGAAAATGAACGATATCGGGAGTTACGGCGCGGCGTGAGCGGACACGAAGGATTTTTCTTCTTCTGGTACTTTCAGGCACAGGGTTTGTTGCTGGCACTCCTCAGTATCCCGGTGCTTCTCTCCAACTTTGATTCGCGCATCGGTCTTTGCTCTTCCGATGTGCTCGGATTTGCGCTCTGGCTTGTTGCCTTCAGTGGTGAAGCACTTGCTGATCATCAGCTCGATCTCTTTCGGAAAAATCCAGCAAACCATGGCAAGGTCTGCTCCGTCGGTCTTTGGAGATACTCACGTCATCCGAATTATTTCTTCGAATGGTTGGTCTGGGTTTCCATTTTTCTTTTTGTCCTTCCTGCTCCGTGGGGTTGGACATCGCTTTTCGCGCCTGCCCTGATGCTCTTCTTTTTGCTTGGTGTGAGCGGCGTTCCCTACACCGAGGAACTCGCACTCCGATCCCGGGGGGAGGCCTATCGTACGTACCAGCGGACGACGAGTTCCTTCATTCCCTGGTTCCCAAAAAAAGGGAGCTGACGTTCGTTTTATGAGCATCTTTGATTCGTTACTTTCCTCCAGACTCTTGCCGGACCCTCTGGTGCGCAGTGGCATTCGGCATCGTCTTTCAGCCAGACTTTCGAGTGAATCACGTGGTGATGTCGAGGATCGGGATCGGCGATTCAGCGAATTTCTCACAGGACTGAATGAATCTCCGATCGCCCTGAACACGATAGAGGCCAATACGCTGATCTATCAGGTGGCGACGGAGTTTTATCTTCAGGTGCTAGGCCCCCGGTTGAAAGGGAGCAGCGGCTACTGGAGTTCGAAGAAAGCGACCCTCGCCGAGGCTGAGGAGGAAATGCTGCGACTCGTTTGCGAGCGAGCAGAACTTCAAGACGGGCAGAAGATCCTGGAACTCGGATGCGGCTGGGGAGCGATGACGCTCTGGATGGCGGAACAGTTTCCGAACTCCTCGATCACGGCGGTCTCCAATTCCTACACGCAGCGTTTGCATATCGAGGGTGAGGCAAACCGCCGGGAGTTTTACAACATCCGGGTCATCACTGCGGACATCAACACTTTTTCAGCCCCCGAGCCAGGCAGCTATAACCGTGTGGTTTCAGTGGAACTTTTTCCTCAGTTGAAAAATTACCGTGAGGTCATGCGCCGGATCTCGGGATGGCTCAAGCCGGACGGCAAGCTCTTTGTCCAGACCACAACGCATCGGGAACACTCCTATCACTTTGATAACGCGAATTCCTTGGATTGGATTGGGCGGAATTTTCTGCCCGGGGGCACGATGCCCTCCCATGATCTCCTGCTTCATTTTCAGCATGATCTGAGGATCCTTCATCATTGGCGGATTAACGGCCTCCATGCAGCCCGTACGGCAGAGGCATGGCTTCATGCGTTGCGCGTGAACCGGAAGGCGATTCTGCCCGTTCTGGAAAAAGTTCATGGCCGTGACGATGCCAGGAAGCGCTATGCTTACTGGGACCTTTTCTTCATGGCCTGCGCCGAGCTCTGGAGTTACCGGGAGGGTGAGGAGTGGATGATTTCCCATTATCTATTCGAAAAATAAACGGAGTTTGCTAGGTCTCCGAATTCTGATTGCTTACTGCTGAAACACATTTTCCCATGCCACGTATTCTTTTGCTCACTGCTGGTTTTGGCGAAGGTCATAATACCGCCGCCCGCTGCATCGCCGAGGCGCTGAAGGAGCATCCTGGCGTGGAGATCTCCGTGGTGGATGTTTATCTGGAGACGGTGCCCCGGTTCACCAAGGTGCTCCAGTACGGCTATTGCCTGGCGATTAACAAATTTCCCTTCATCTGGAGCGCCATTTTTTCGGTGCTCGATAAGCCAGGAGCATTGGAAAAAAGCCTTCCGTTCGCCGGAAATCTTCGTAACGCCTTGAAACGCGTTGTGGAAAATTTCAAGCCGGATGTCATCGTCTCGACCTATCCACTTTACGCCTATTTGTTGCGCCAGTTGCGCGAGCAGGGGCAGGCTGCGGCTACGGTTCCTCTTTTCACCGTGGTGACCGATTCAACGGCGATCAATTCCTCCTGGTATCGGGCAGGCAGCGAGACTTTTCTACTTGCCGATGAAGAAACAGCGGACGTGCTACGCAAGGGGGGGGTGGATCCCTGCACCCTACAGGTGCTCGGTTTTCCGGTGGCCCACCGGCTTGCCACGCTCAAGCCGTGCGAGGACATCATCCATGGTGCCAGGAGAGTTCTTTATCTCCCCTCCTCGCGCAGGACCCACACGCTTGCCGTGATCCGAGAGTTGCAGAAGCTTTCCAACATAGAGATCACCATTGTTACCGGACGGCTTCAGGGGTTGCATCAAACCATCGTCGCATCGGGATTGATCGACGGGGTCGGGACCCATCTTATCGGATGGACGGATAAAATGCCCGAACTGCTCTGCGGCCATCATCTCTACATCGGCAAGGCGGGCGGTGCCATCGTGCACGAGGCGATGGCGGCTCGATGCCCCATTCTAGTCAGTCATGTCGTTCCGGGGCAGGAGGAGGGGAATATCGAGTTGATTGAAAGGCATGATATCGGTCGTCTCGCCGCCCACTACCCTGAAACCCTGGCGGCCTCAGTCGCCGAGGTCTTTGCCAATCACGAGGCGACCTGGAAGCGCTGGAAGAAGAATCTACAGATTATCTCCCGTCCCGCAGCCAGTCGCGACATCGCGGCCTTTATTCTGAAGCAGGCTTCGAAATAAGTTGGGAGAAGTAGAGATCGTTGTTCCAGACGGTAACTGAAATACCGCCCACGGGCGTCCATCCCTGCGACAGATGAAGTTGAAGGTCGTCGTTAAAAGGTTGTTTGAAGCCGGAGATCACCTTGTATTTGACAGAGGATGATTGTGCAGTGGCTGGCTGATTCTGATCGGGCGCGGCGATTAACGAGGCTGCCGTGCAGGCTAGAATAGAGAGCAGCAGGAGCGTTCTGAGGGAGGAGCGGATCATGGATGGGAGGGAGGTGTTCATGGCGGATTGGGTGGGATTGAAATGATGCTAAAACAGATCGCCGTAGCGCGTGCGGGCGATACCGGTGGTGCGGGCGTAGATCTCCACGGCGCGATCGCCGGAAAGAGCATGGGAGACGAGCTCCTGGCAGGCGGGCAAATCGAGGCTGCGGATCGCCTTTTTTACCCGTGGCACCAAGGCCGCGCTCGCGCTGAGTTCATCAATGCCGAGACCGACCAAGAGAGGGGTGAATTCGATATCGCCCGCCAGTTCACCGCAGACGCCGACCCAGATCCCTGCGGCATGGGCTGCGTCCACGATCACCTTGAGGACTCGCGTAACTGCGGGGTGGGCTGCGTCGTGAAGATGCGCAATGCGTTCATTCCCACGATCGGCGGCCATGAGATACTGGAGCAGATCATTGGTGCCAATGCTGAAGAATTTCACTTCCTTGGCTAGAAGGTCGGCGATGATCGCAGCGCTGGGGACTTCGATCATGACCCCCAACTCAATGTCGGCCTGAAATGGTTCGCCGCGTGCGCGGAGTTCCTCCATCGCCTCCTCCAGCAGGGACTTGGCATGGAGAAGTTCCTCGCGTCCGGAAATCATTGGAAACATGAGACGAAGATGCCCATGGACGGAGGCACGGAGAATGGCCCTCAACTGGGTTTTGAAAATCTCGGGATTTAGCAGGCAGAAGCGGATGGCGCGGCAACCAAGAAAAGGATTCTCCTCTTCGCCGAGATCGAGACATTCAGTCGGCTTGTCTCCACCAATATCGAGCGTACGGATAATGACGCTCTGCGGGGCGATCCGCTCCGCAACTTGGCGATAGATGGCGTACTGTTCCTCCTCGTCCGGTGGCGTCGAGCGGTTGAAGTAGAGGAATTCCGTCCGGTAGAGGCCGATCCCCTCGGCGCCGCAGGAAGCGACATCATCAAGCTCCTCCGGAAGCTCGATGTTCGCGGAGAGGATGATGTGACGACCGTCGAGGGTGGTGGAGTCGCTTTCCCTAAGAGTTTCCAATCCCTCCTCGATGTGTTCCTTTTCCTGGGCGAGTTGCTGATAGACGTAAAGTGTCTCAGGAGAGGGGTTGAGGAAAAGTTTTCCGCTGTAGCCGTCGATGAGAATGACATCGCCGTTCTCGAGCGAGTCGCAGATGCCCTCGATGCCAACGATGGCCGGAATAGCCAGGGCACGCGCCATGATGGCGGTGTGAGAGGTTTTGCTACCCTTCTCCGTGACGAAACCGGCGACATTACCGCGGTTGAGGGTGGCCGTGTCGGAGGGGGTAAGTTCATCGGCAACGATGATGTGATTGCGATCGTGCCCGGAGAGGCGTTGCCCTGATTTGCCAAGCAGATGTCGGATGACGCGTCGGGCGACATCCTCCAGATCGAGCGCACGCTCCCGAAGATAAGCATCATCGATGGCGGAGAGGGTCTTGATGAAATGATGGGAAACCCCTTGAAAGACAAATTCTGCGTTATGCCGGTGTGTGCGTATTCCCTTGTTCACCTCATCAATGAGGCTCGGATCTTCCAACACAAGAAGATGCGCGTCGAATATACTGGCATCGCCTGCCCCTGCAGACTCGGTCAGGCGGACCTGAAGCTCCTGAAGTTCTTTCCGTGTTGCAAGCAAAGCCCCCTCAAAACGAGTAACTTCCGCATCCAATTCAGATTCTGGAACATCCCGAAATGGAATGACTTCCTCCTCCTGAAAATGGATCAGCACTTTCCCCTCGGCGATGCCTGGCGCGACGGGCGTGCCCTGGAATATCCTCTCTCCAGCCACCGGTGACGGAGGCTCGGGCAAGCGTTTATTCCTATTCGGTCGTCGTCCCACGATGCATTGATTTAACGGAGAGCGGGGGCGCGGTCAAAGAAGGAATGTCATCCGGCGATAGAAATTGCTCTTTGTAAATGAGCGAGCCTACTACGCCTCATCGCGCGCCGGCACTTCGATGGCCTCGCAGACTTCGCGCCAGCCTGGAAAATTCCACCCGTTGGGAAAGTCCTTGCACTGCTGCGGCTTCACCGCCTGAAGCGAACAGTCGTTTCCCTTCAGGAAAAAACAGGCTCCATCCTCCTGGTCGATCAGGGCAAGTCCTCCGCGATTCGGGCGCAGTCGCGTGTAGTCCTGTATGAAACGAGCCTCATCCATCCCGAGATAATTCGCGATGGCCCTAATTTCCTCTGCACTCACGCGGACAAACCCGGGCCAGCGGCAACAGGCCGTACAGCGTTGACAGAGATAGGTTGGAGGCATGGGAGAGAGAAAAATGCTGAAAGCTGAAAGTTGAAAGCTGAAAAGGATGAAATCTGTGATTGGCGGGAGCGACCGTAAGTCAGCGAAGGGCGAGCGGCGTGGGAGCACCTGGGTTCAAATTAGAAGTCAGAAAGCAGAGATCGACGGTTTCCCTCTTCATAATTCAAGCTTCATCCTTCATCCTTTTCCCTATGAAAGTTCTCATCCTTGGTTCCAAAGGTCGTCTCGGTTCTGCACTCCTCCGTCGCTGGTCGACCCTCTCGCAGATTTCCGAGGTCATCGCCCTGACCCGTACCCAGGTCGATCTTTCCGATCCGGATGCCGCTGAGGCAGGGCTTTCTTCCCAGAGTTTTGGTGCCGGGGATGTGGTGATCAACTGCGCTGCCGCTACCGATGTCGATGGCTGCGAACGGGATCCGGAAACGGCTCTCCGCATCAATTTCCTGACGCCGGAACGCCTTGCCCGACTTTGTGCATCTCGGGGTGCCCGGCTTGTGCATATCGGTACCGACTATGTTTTTGACGGAGCACTCGACCGCCCCTACACCGAGGAGGACGAACCACGGCCGCTCAGCCACTATGGAGAGAGCAAACTGAGAGGAGATCGCGCGGTGCTTGCCGAAAGCCCCCTGCATTGCGTGGTGCGCGTTTCCTGGGTCTTCGGCCCGGACAAATCGAGTTTTGTCGATGCCATTGTCCGACGTGCCCTGACGAATCCGGAAGCGGCTGCTGTCCACGATAAGACCTCCTCGCCAGCTTATACCGAGGATCTCGCTCTCTGGCTGGAGCAGTTCCTGAAACCATCGCTTCCTGGAGGCATCTATCATCTCTGTAACAGGGGTACCTGTTCCTGGCGAGACTACGGCGAATACGCTCTGGAGTGTGCCAAGCGTCATGGTGTTCCCGTGCTGACAACCACCGTGGCACCGCTGACACTTGCCGACATGAAAACCTTTGTCGCCATGCGTCCGCCGCACACATCGCTCGACACGGGAAAATTTACCCGTGCTACGGGTATCACGCCCCGTCCCTGGAAAGAAGCGGTGGAGGAGTATTTCTCAACTTGGAAGGCGTAGAGCGGTTTAATTAATTCTATAGCCATTCTTTGTCTGGCGATCCTCCCGGATCAGCCATCCCGTCCATAGAGGAGGGATGGGACTGCCTTCGGCATGACGAAGCTGCGCTCCCACACGCACCTTCTGCGGTAGCATAGGGCATTTGGCGGTGTCGCATCGCTCGGGCTGTAGCACCGCGACTACAACCGNNTTGCTCCTTGCCAACCAACCCCGTGGCACTCGCAAATTGATGGCCACACTATTATTTAAAACGCTCTAGGATGCGTCAATTAGTCCCGGAACTTGCTGGATTGGCGGAGAGCGGCGTTGCCATGACCTCTCCCGGGGTGAGATGCTAAGCGTTTCACCCTGATTGTTTATCATCCTTGGCCATGCCTCTCTACGCCCGAATTCTGATTGACCGCTCGGAAGGTCAGGAGCTGGACTATTTGATTCCCGAGGAGTTGACAGGAGCGATCTCTGTCGGCGGACGCGTCGTGGTGATGCTGCGTCAGCGTCGAGCCATTGGAACGGTGGTGGAATTGCTGAAGGAATCTGTCGTTCCCGGTATCAAACCAATCCTTGATGTCGTTGGTGAGGAAACCTCCCTCTCACCCCTGATGATGCGGTTGGCCCGCTGGATGGCAGAGTATTACTGCGCGCCGTTTGGCTCGGTCATGAGGTCATTCCTTCCGCCGATGCTGCGCGGGGAGAAGGTCGTCGCGAAGAGAGTGCGCATAGCTCGTCTGGCCCGTATCCCCACGGATGAGGAGTTAGCTACCCTTGGAAGAAAAGCTCCAAAGCAACAAGAGGTGCTGAAGGTACTACAACTCAAGGCCGTTCCCACACCTGTGCCTGAACTGCTGAGAGATGGCGCCGCTTCGGACTCCACGTTCAAGGCGTTGGTGAAGTCGGGATGGATCACCGTGACCGAGGAGAAGATATCCATTGCCCGTGATGATGAGGAGATTTTGCCCTCGCGGGTGCCCCAATTAAATCCCGATCAGGAGCAGGTGGTTGAAGAGCTCTACAAGGCGCTTGGGACTATGGAATCAGGGGGCGATGTGCCGCTTCCCTTTCTGTTGCACGGAGTGACAGGAAGCGGGAAAACCGAAGTCTATCTCCGTGCGCTCGGACGGGTGCTGGAATCCGGAAAAAGTGCCCTCGTGCTGGTTCCTGAAATCGCCCTGACTCCGCAGACGGTAGAACGCTTTCGCTCCCGTTTTGATGCCGCCGGAGTAGCGGTGTTGCACAGTCATCTCACGGATGCGGAACGGCGTGAGGAATGGTTGCGCATCCAGCGTGGTGATGCCCGTATCGTGATCGGGGCGCGCAGCGCGGTCTTTGCCCCGCTTGCCAAACTCGGCCTGATCATTGTCGACGAGGAACATGAGAATACCTACAAGCAGGAAGAGACCCCACGTTATCATGCCCGCGATGTGGCCGTGATGCGCGGACGGATGGAGGGATGTCCCGTGATCCTCGGAAGTGCCACTCCCTCGGTGGAGAGCTATCGCAACGCCCGCCTTGGAAAATACCGGTTACTTTCCCTTCCTCGCCGCGCTGACGGGCAGATCATGCCGCTTATCCGTGTTGTTGATCTGCGCCTGCAGGGGAAGCGCTCCAAATCGGACGGCGGACTCTCAGCCCCGTTACAGATGGGGATTGAAAAACGCCTGGAACTCGGCCAGCAGACAATTCTCTTCCTGAACCGCCGCGGGTTCTCCACCTCCCTGCTCTGCCAGCAGTGCGGACATGTCTGCCGCTGTCCCAATTGTAGTCTCTCCCTGACGCTTCATCGGGCGGATAACCGCCTCGCGTGCCATCTTTGCGGTCACCAGACAAAGCCCCCCACGCAGTGTCCAGAATGTCGTGATGCTGGAATCCAGCATGCAGGGATCGGAACACAACGGGTCGAGGAGACAGTCAGGAAGTTTTTTCCAACGGCACGGATTGCACGAATGGACGCCGACACCATGACCCGCAAAGGAGCGTATCGCGAGGTTCTGGGGAAATTTCGGGCCCGTCAGATCGACATCCTAATCGGCACGCAGATGATCGCCAAGGGACTCGACTTTCCGAATGTCACTCTGGTGGGGATCATCAATGCCGACATNNGAGGTGATCGTGCAGACCTTCACGCCCGCAAGTCCTTCCGTGCAATATGCTCGGCATCATGATTTCGAGGGTTTTTTTGAGCAGGAGATTGCTTTTCGGGAAAACTTCGCCCACCCACCCTTCCGCCGCCTGCTGCTGATCCAGATCCGGGGTGTTTCTCAAGAGAAAACCCTTTTTTCCGCAGAGGCTGTCGCCAAGGTATTTGCCGAGGCTGCGCCGGCATCCGTGCAGGTCTCCACAGCTGTTTCTGCGCCGCTGGAGCGAGCGCATGGCCAATACCGCTTTCAAGTCACCTTGAAGGGACTCTCTGGTGCCCAGCTTGGTAAATTGGCGAGGGAGGTTTCCTCATCACTCAAACTTCCCGAGGGGATTGTCATGACTTTGGATGTCGATCCCTATTCGCTGATGTGATCTTCGCTCGCATTCTTTCTTTCTCTAGCTTTTCCTCAGAAGAATGAGTCCCTTGAGCCCCGGCACCCTACTCCCGCGCAGAAAGCGCCGAAGCATGCACAGACAGCGGGGCCTCTGGGGGAAAATCGAGGATCGTCTGCGTTATCTCGCGGCGGGACTTTTTGCTTTCTTCATGCTCTTTCTCATCCTGGGGCTTCCAGTCCTTCTGGTGGTGACCTCGACCTACGGACTGGGTGATATGGTGAGGAAGAAGGCAGAGGAAACGCTCGGAGGAAAGGGGTACGAGGTGAAGATCGAGAGGGTGCTCTTCAACCCGTCGCGGGGATTTATCGTCGAGGGGTTTCAACTTCACGATCGCACACCGGAACGCAGACTTGTGGTCTCTGCGGACCGACTTTCCCTTTCGATCAATCTGGAATCGTTGGTTCACAGGCAGATCCAGCTCGAGCGGATCTTTCTCCGTGATGCCACCCTGGATGTGCCGCTCGGACCGTTGGAACAGCCACGGCTTCGTCTTGATCATGTCAGTGGTCTCATTCTTTGCCCCCCGGAACAGTTTCGACTCACTTCTGCATCCTTTGAGGTCGCGGGGATTACCGTGCGTGCATCCGGCTCCTTTCTTAATCCCAAAAAATTCTCCCCAAAGCCGGTCTCCCAAAAAGGGCCTGGAAATATAGCGCTGACGATTGATTCAATCCAGAAAGAGCTCAAGGCGGTTCATTGGAGCGGTAGTCTGCCGGAATTAACGATCCTTGCGAGTGGCGATCTTTCCAATGCCGAGAGCCTGCGTGTGGAGAGTGCCACCTTTCGATCAGAGGCCGGTTCCTGGCATGGAATCAGTCTGAGATCCTCCGCCATTGATCTTCATTTTGAGAATCGGAAACTGAGTCTGGACCGCGTAGTGCTCGACGATGGCATGGGGGTTCTCCAGGCGGAGGGAAGGGCTGATTTTTTTGCCAATAAGGCCTCCTTGGAAGTTGCAGGCTCTTTCAATCCCGGAGTAATTCCGGGATTGCTCCTGAAAAATGATGCGGTCAAGGATTGGAAGTGGATCGACCCGCTTCATCTCAGTGGAAATTTTTCAGCATCTTGGGGAGTCGGCACGCCCCTTCTGGAAGGGACTGCCCTCCTGGAGGCCGGGCGTTTCAACTATCGGGGTGTTTCCATGAACAGTTTCTCCGGGGGAGTGGCTCTGCGGGACGGGAAAGTGCTTGTGCGGGATGTTCATCTTGAGGGAGATCCCGGAAAACTGGACGCCGATGTACTCATTGGACCGGGTGACAACCGCCTGCGTCTTAAAGCGGCTCTCTTTCCGGAAAAAATCGCTCCCGCTCTCTCCGGGAAAATGGTCGAGAGTTTTTCTTCCATGGATTTCAAGGAGCCGCTTCAGATTAACTTTGAAGGGACGGCCCCTGTCCTCGATCCTCTGCAGTTCAGAGGATCCGGATCACTGGAATTGAAAAATGCAGCGATGCATGGAGCTGGTATCGAGAGCCTGAACTCGACGATTCAACTGGCCAACGGGGCCGCTGATTTTCGTGATATCGTGCTCAAGATTGATGGCGGACTTGGGCGCGGCGAGTTCATCTATGATTTCAAGAATTGGGAGGGACGTTTACCCGTGGTCCACTCTACGCTCGATCCCGTCAAGGTCATGACTTGGATTGATACCCGGATTGCCGCTTCCCTCAAGGACTACCGTTTTCAAAAACCTCCCAGCCTCATTGTTTCAGGAAAGGTCGGACTGCGTGATCCCGAGAAAAATGATCTCAATATCGTGATCAATTCCCCAAGTGGAATTGGCTATACCCTGATCAAAAGGGATCTTCACTTCGGAGCCAGCAGCGGCACCGTGCAACTCAAGGGGCAGAAGGTGCTGGTGGACATCCCTAAGGCGAAGCTCTTCGGCGGTGATGTGGTGCTCAAAGCTGAGGCATCCGTGAAGCCGGGTGATGGCAGCTTCGGGGCTTCGGTGCATCTGGAAGATGTCGATTTTCAAACAATCACCAAACTCTACTTTGACTACACGGAATCGAAGGGCCAGCTTACAGCCGACTACACTTTCCGTGCGATTGGCGGGAATGATAGAGCGATGACAGGCAAGGGGAATCTCCTGATTAAGAACGGCAATGTGCTGGCCATGCCGATCCTGGGGCCACTTTCGCTTCTGCTCAATGACATCATTCCGGGAATTGGCTATCAGCCCGCCCACAGCGCCTCGGCTGATTTCACTGTGGGGAACGGGGTGATCAACACGCGCAATCTGCTCATCAAGGGCACGGGATTCAGCATGATTGGCCACGGAGACATCTACTATCTCGATGACAGGATGACGATGAGCATCAGGCTCAATGCCCAGGGACTGCCAGGACTCATGCTTTTTCCGGTCAGCAAGATTTTTGAATACGAATCCGTCGGATCGGCCACCCATCCGAAATGGAGGCCCAAGATTCTGCCCAAGGGAAAATCCAAACCAGACAATCAAACCACGGGAACCTGATCGATCCAGAGTGCCTGACGAGTGACCGGAAATTTGGAATGGCCGAAATTTTCCCAACCGGCCTTCTTGGCGAGGCTTCGTAGCTCCCGGAAAGAGAAGGCCCTGCGGATCGAGAGGCGGGCATCATGCACGGTCATTGATTCCGTGAGATACAAGGTGGTGAGCAACCAGATGCCGGCAGCACCCAGAAGGCTTCGCTCCAGATCGGCGACGAGCAGGTGGCGTGAGGCGAGGCGCCGTGCATTGTGCAGAACCTGGACGGCATCCTCATCACCAAAGTGATGGAGGGCGAGTGAGCAGAGGACGATGTCGTAGTTTCCGCTTCCCCAAGTGCGGATGTCACCCTGGTGAAAACGGATTTCTGGAAAATCACCGCTCCTTCGTCGAGCGACAGCAAGGGTGGCCGGATTGAGATCCACCGCATCGATCTCAACGCGGATTTTGTGGGGGCGGTACCAGCGAACGAGTTCACGAGGCAAATCCCCTTCCCCTGTGGCAAGATCCAGCACCCGAAGCGGAGTGCTGTCTGGAGGTCGGATCAGCAGCCAGCGGTGCAGGAAATAGTGGAGCAACGAAATGGCACCGAAGCGGCGATTCAGCCACCGCAGATTGGCAAGATCGCGCTCCAGTTCCGGTGAGGGATTGCCATCGTGCAGCTCAGCCTGATCCATCAATTCTGGGCGCGAGGGGTCAAAATCGCGTTCGGAAAACGGTATTTTCACGATGGCCGGGGCTGAAGAGTGAGTGTGGCGAGCATCCGCCCGGTCAGTCCGCATTCCCTGCGATAAGAGTAGTAGAGATCGGAATGACAGGCGGTGCAGACCAGATCATCATGGACTTCGGAAACACCGGACGAGGCTGCCTGGGCACGGATGGTGGCTGCAAAATCTACCTCGTAGCAGGGAGGGCGGATACAGGGGCCGATCACGATCATCAGTTTGTCGGGCTTGAGGTGGGCCCGTTCGCAGAGCAGGGTGATTCCCCGTGTGGTGATACCAAGCTCCGTGCCCTTTTTCCCCGAGTGGAGGAGTGCTCCAGCAGAGCCGTCTTTTGCCACGATCCAGACCGGGGCACAATCGGCGACATAGATGCCAAGAGTGATGCCTTGCTGAGTCGTGGCGAGACCATCCACTCCACGGATTGGCACCTGTGTGTAGGCTTCAGCATTTTCAAGGAATGCGATCTCATTTCCATGGACTTGTTCGGCGGTGATGAGGGGAAAGCCGTCGAGTCCTTCCCTTTGTAGAAGTTGCCGATGGTACGGGGCAAGGAGGGCCATGGCTTCCCGCCGTTCCCTCATGACATCGACGCCGGTCATCCTGCCGAAAAACCGTGCCGTGACGCCCGGCAGAGCATTAAGCGCGTGGAGTGAGGGAAGGCAGACCACGGCATCACTCATCACAAGAGAGTTGCTGNNTTGAATTGGGTCGAGGGAGGGAGGGGATCGCTCTTGCGCAGCGATTTTGGAAGTTTCGGACGCGCGCGATCCTCGGCGTTGTAATTCTTGAAGCGGTTCTTTTCCCACTTGTTCATCGGATCGTCGAAAAATTCCTCGTACTGGGTGTTGAGCGAGAGCGCCTGGTCATACTGGGACATGGCCGAGATGTAGCTGTAGTAGGCGTTGAGCACGGAAGTCTGGGCCTGGAGTAACTGCACCTGGGCGTTGATGACATCAAGTTGAACACCCGCGCCCGCATCAAGCCGTTCACGGGAGAGACGGAGTGCTTCCACAGCCTGTTCCACGGTGGCCTTTTGGCTCTCGATAGTTTCACTGGCCTCCTGAAGGTTGGAAATGGCCTGCTGGACTGAAAGTATCACCTGACGCACGCCGTTATCGTACGCGGTCTTGTAGCTCATCATGGTGGCTTTCGCCTGCTTCACATTACCGTAGGTGGCAAGTCCGTCGAAGATCGCCCAGTTGCCGGTGACCCCGAAGAACCACCCTTCCACGGTGGACTGGAGGCTGGAGTCGTAGTTGTAACTCTGCACCTGATAGCCGCCGTTGGCGCTGATGGTAGGAAGCCACCCAGCGATGGCGGCGCTGATCTGTTTGGCGGCGACAAGGATGTTCTGACGTTCCGCTTTCAGTTGCGGATTGCGTAGCAGGGCCGTGTGGATGGAGGCGTTGCTGTCGACCTTGCGTGGAATGTAAGCCAGAGTGCCGTTCACATCGAAGGGGATCTCGATGTTCTGGATGTTCGGATAATCAAGGCCGATGGTCGTCACGAGGGTGAACAGGGCGACACGCAGGTTATTCTTTGCCTGAATGAGAGGAGGCAGGGCATTTGCGAGCTGAACCTGAGCCTGCAGCACATTGAATCGAGGGACCGTGCCGGCATCATAGCGGCTCTGTTGGTCAGTGACCTGGGTCTGGTAGAGGGCTACCTGCTGCTGATTGGCAACGACCAGTGCGCGATCAAGGACGACCTGGTAAAACTGCTGGATGACGGTGGCGATGGTGGCGTCGATGGTCTGGCGGAGCGAGTAGTAGGCGATTTGCTCGGAAAACTTCGCTGCAACCGTGTTGGCAATCGTCTTGCCGCCATCGTACAGAAGTTGGGTTCCCTGGAATTGGATGTTCCACGAATCAGAGTTTGCCGTGGGATTCAGGGAGCCGAAGCTCTTGCTCAGCGGGGACATCTGTCCGTTGGCCAGTTGGGGTTGCTGCCACTGAAAGGCGGTGGCGGGTCCGGCAATACCGAGTTGTGGTAGGAGTCCGGCGCGGACAGTAATGAAATTTCCCGAAGCCTGCCGGATCGCGCTGATGGCGGTGAGAATCTGCGGATTTTTTTGCAGGGCGAGTTGCACGGCATCGTCGATGGAGAGCTTGCGGGCATTCTTGGCAATGACTCCTGGAATGACAGCCTGTCCCGCCTTGGCCAAGTCATCCGCAGTCAGCGGAATGTTACCTACCTTGTCCTTGAGGCCAAAGTTATTGGTGCTGGTTGTCGGCAGCGCAATGGGACCCGTGGTGGTCGTTGGCAGGGGAGCGGGAAGCATGCCCGGCTTGATCGCGTTGGTGATCGGTGTGGCAGTAGGGAGTGCCGGAGGTGTGATGACGGGAAGATTGGTGTCTGCGTTGGTGACGGCGATCAAACCCTGCGGCGGAGCTGGAGGGTTGGAAACAAGTGAGGGAGAGACAGAGATCCCGGTCGGCGACTGATCCGGTCCAGATGGAACATTGGTCGTCAGTACCGAGTCGTTTGTCTGTGCGGCACTCGCGGCAGCAGCTCCGACGGAGATTCCCTGCTGGGATTGATCGTTGGATGCGGGTTGGGCACCAAGTGGTGCGACCAGAATGCCGAGTGAGGCAAAAGCTATGATCAAAGGGGCGCAGTTCTTCATGAGTGGCAGGCGGTGCAGTAATCGTGGATTTTTTTGTAAATGTCCAACCAAGCGTGTTGTTCCTGGGGAGAAAGTCGTTCCTGCACCCTCGAGAGATTTCCGATCATTTCCTGACGAACCCCCTCCACAAGTCGTATCCCCTTGGCGGTGACCGAGACAGTCACCTTGCGGCGGTCATTGATTTCATGGGTGCGTTTGACATAGCCGAGTTTTTCCAAACGTTGCACCAGTCCCGTGGCCGCAGGGGTGCTGTGCCCCATCAATTCGGCGATGCTCGTCATGCCGGTCGGACCATGGGAGCCGAGATGGCCGAGGAGAAAAAACTGGGGAAAGGAGAGACGATCACGGGAGAGTTCACCCATGAGCATGGCCATGAATTTTCGCTGCATCACCATGATAATGGAGGCGAGGGATCCGACTTCTTCTGTGTTTAGCGGGGTTGGGGAGGCTGTCATTTGTGCAATTAATCGTTAACGTCCTTAATGAAAAATACATTGCAGGGGAGTTGGCCGGGAGTCAACTCCTAGCGTTCGACAGTTTGAAATTCTTTTGCTTTCTATCCTTACTGAAAAACGATCTGACCCGGAAGAGGATGACCGCTCTTGATGTCGGCAATGAAGTAGGGGGGCTGATTTTCGGCGGCACGAAGCCTGGCCGGTTCGCCTGCACCCGCCGTGACAACCAGATCCCTGCCGGGTGGAATAAGAACACCCGGTTCCAGTTCGATGATCACGAAGCTGCCATCTCCAGAGAGGGTCCTGATGACGCCTACCCGCTGGAGTGCCTGGGCCCGGGGTGGTGGCTGCGTGTGATGCAGGAAAGGGAAGCGCAGCGACAGATACCATCCCCCTTTCGCCCTGATAGGTTGGGATGCCGGTACGGCAGCATCATGCTTGTGATGGGGCAACAAGGCGCATCCTGTGAGCAACAAAAGCACCCCTGAAATCAGAAGGAATCGGAATCGTTCCATGGGGGAGTTGTCAGATTTTCTCTGCCGTGTAGAGGGAGACCGTGCCGAGGGAAAGCGGGTGGGCGACGGCGGTGCGAAAGCCACAGCTCTCAATCAACCGGGTCATCGACGTGCCGCTGGGAAATTCCTCGATGGAGCCAGCCAGATATTCGTAGGCATCCTTTCTCCCTGTTGCCAAGCCGGCGACCAGAGGAAGCACATAGTGAAGATAAGCGCGGTAGAGCGGACGGATCAGGGGAAGTGTGGGGAGTGAAAAATCCAGGATCAGGAGATGCCCACCGGGCTTGAGTACGCGTGACATTTCGGAGAGGCCGCGCTCCCAGGAGGCCATGTTGCGCAGGCCGAAAGCAACCGTGACACCGTCGAATGATTCCGAATCAAACGGGAGCGCAAGGCCGTCCGCTTCCACGAGTTCGGCCAGTCCCTTGCGACGGGCGACCTCCAACATCGGACGGCAAAAGTCCGCGCCGACAACGCGGGTGGAAGGTGAGTTTTTTTCAATGGCGATGGCCAGATCACCGCTTCCTGTTGCGACATCAAGCAAGAGGGCAGGTTTCCATTTCCGGACATGGCGCACGGCCGCCGCCCGCCAGAGAAAATCCAAGCCGCCGCTGAGCAGGTGGTTCACCAGTTCGTATCGCTCCGCAATCGCGGAGAAGAGGTCCCTGACGGAGGCCGGTTTCTCTTTTTGAATGTCCATGGTGGGTTGTTCCCGGAACCATCTGATGATGGGGAAAATAGTGGTGCTCACGAGAGGACTCGAACCTCCACGGGTCTCCCCATACGCTCCTGAGGCGTACGCGTCTGCCAATTCCGCCACGTGAGCAAGAACGAATGAGACTAGCGTGCACGATGGGAAAGTAAAGGAAGGGCTTTATAAAATCATTGGCACCCTGCCGTTTGGAACCATCTGATCGGTCATTTTAATGCGCCTTAATAAAAATTCCGCTGGCATGGACTCCGCTCCCGTGCCATGAAGAAGTTTCACCACACACCTCATGACCAAACAATCAGCAGCCCTCCTCGCCATCCTTCTTTCCGCAGGACTACTCCACGCACAGTCATCTTCCGCGCCCGGAGCGACCCCCGATCTCAATAAGATGATCTCGGAGGCCGTCTCCTCCAAAGGCGGCTCCAGCTCCGCCTCTGTGGCGCTGAAGGATCCGATCGCCGTTGTCAACGGTGAGAAGATCTCCAGGGCCGAACTTGAAAAGGCCTTCAATGAAGCGCTTGCCTCTCAGGGAGTGAATGCAGCGAGCCTCACTGCGGATCAGAAACTTCAGGGCTACAACGAGATTCTCCAGGGGATGATCATCGAGAAGCTGGTCGACAAGCAGGCAGCCGATGTCAAGGTTTCCCAGGACGAGATCGATGCCCAGCTTGCCAAGATCAAGCAGCAGTTCCCTTCCCAGGATGTCTTCGATAGTGAAATGAAGAAGGCAGGTCTCACGCAGGATCAATTTGTTGCCAATCTGAAACGCTCCATCCGCCAAAGCAAGTGGATGCAGTCCCAAGTTCAAGGCAAGGACGGCGTGACCGATGCCGATGCCAAGACCTTCTACGACGCCAATCTCAAGGAATTTGCCAACCCTGATCTGGTCAAGGCCAGCCACATCCTCTTCCGCCTCCCTCCCGACGCGACTCCCGAGCAGACGAAGGCCGCTGAGAAGAAGGCCAAGGATGCTATCGTTCGCGCCAACAAGGGTGAGGATTTTGCCAAGCTGGCTTCCGAACTTTCCGAAGAACCCGGTGCCGCTCAGCGTGGCGGAGATCTCGGATACTTCCCCAAGGACAAGATGGTGCCGGAATTCGCTGATGCGGCTTTCGCCCAGAAAGTCGGCACTGTCAGTGCGACTCCCGTGAAAACGAAGTTCGGCTTCCATGTCATCAAGGTGACCGATAAGAAGCCTGCCGGAACCGCCACCTTCGACGAAGCCAAGGCCCAGATCCTCCAGTTCCTCCAGGCCCAGAAGCGCCGCGAGATCTTCAAGGGTGTCGTAACCGAGTTGAAGCAGTCGGCCAAGATCGAGAACAATCTTCCCGCTCCTTCAGCCCCTCCTATTCAGGCCAAGTAAGGCCGAAGCCTGTTGAGACATCCCGATGGTTGCATCCAAAAAAACCTCCGTCGGGATCATTGGTCTTGGGATTATCGGAGGTCGTGTCGCGGCCAATTTGCGCCGCGCCGGTTTTCCTGTAACGGTCTGGAACCGCACGCCGAGACCAGAACCGAATTTTCTTTCCTCGCCAAGCGAAGTTGCCGAGAGCGCGGACGTGATTCAGATCTTTGTTCGTGACGGTGTCGCGCTCCTGGAAGTCATCCGGGCGATCTCCCCTGCACTTGGTGAGTCTCACATCGTGCTGAATCACGCCACCGTGAGCCCTGCCGAGACCTTGGCGGCAGCGAGGCTTGTGGCCGCACGGGGTGCAGCTTTCCTGGATGCCCCTTTCACGGGAAGTCGTGATGCCGCCGCCGAGGGAGGCCTTGTCTATTACATCGGTGGTGACGAAGAGGTCATCGACCGGGTACGTCCTGTGCTGAATGGTTCCTCCAAGGCAATCGTGACCATGGGGCCCGTGGGTGCCGCGACCTATGTGAAGCTGGCCACAAACATGATTGCAGCTGCTGAGATCGAAGTCCTGGCCGAGGCGCTCGCGCTGCTGAACCGGGGAGGAGTTCCGCTACCCCGCCTTGTCGAGGCGCTGGAACACAATCTGGCCAATTCGGGAACAATCGCTTTGAAACTCCCTCTCATGCTCAAGGGAGAGTTCGCGCCCCGTTTTTCTGTCAAGAACATGCTCAAGGATCTCCAAATCGTCCTTCATGCCGTCGAGGGAAAGAATATTGATCTTCCCGCAACCGCAGCGACTGCAGGCGCCCTCATGGGGGCTGTCCAGGCGGGATGGGGGGAGGATGACTTTGCCAGTGTCGCCCGTCATTATCCCTATTCTGGCAGCTTGAAGGAGCTCGCTATTGAAGAAGCTTCTGCCCCTGAGGTTCTGGAAGCAGAGGACGTGACAACCACGATCGAAAGTGAACCTATCGATTCAAAAGCAGAGCCGGAGAAAAAAAAGCTCTACGCTTTTCTGGGACGCCGTGGCCGTGCCAATTCCTAATGGATTCCGCATTGGATTCCGGCTTGGACCCCCTCGCAGATCAGCTTCGCAGTGCCAGGGTTAGCGGCGGGGCTTTTCAGCTTCCGCCGCGTTTACTGGTGCGGCTCTCTGGAAAAGATGCCTATCGTTATCTCAATGGTCAGGTGACACGCGACCTTAAGCACCTCACTTTCGGAAATATTCTGCCTACCTGCCTTCTGACACCTAAGGGGAAACTCTGCGCACCACTGCTGATCCGCCGCGATGGAGAGGATTTGCTGGTGGAATCCTCACCTGTTTTGGAAGAATCCCTTCTGGCGCGTCTTGACCGCTACATCGTGGCGGATGATGTGACACTTTCCATCGAAGTGGCAAAAGGCGGCGTACATATTTTCGGCGAGGCTGCCAGGGGAAAGGAGTCCGAGGGCCTCGCTGTTTCACGCTTGGGAGTCCCCGGAGTTGATCAGGAGCATGAGGGCGGGGGAAAAGTGCTTGATGCCACAATGAAGGAGCATCTCTTTGATGCTCGTGTGATTGAAACCCTGCGGATCGAACGGGGTATTCCGCTCTGGGGTGCCGAGATGAGCGAGGAAACGCTTCCTCCCGAAGTTGGACTGGATCGGACGCACATCGACTACGATCGAGGCTGCTATCCGGGACAGGAGACCATCTCCCGGCTCAAGAGCATTGGGAGGGTGCGCCGACTGCTCCACACGCTTCGTTCCTCGCCTGGCCAGGCTCTTCATGCCGGAATGCGGGTGAGGGATGCAGAAAACAAGGAACTGGGTGAGATCAGCAGTGCCTCCGGGCAGTTCGACACCGGCTCGTGGGTTGGCCTCGCAATTCTGCCCAGAGAGTCGAAGGAACCTCTTTTTGCCTTCGATCCCTTGACCGCGGGGACGACACAGATCAGCATCGCTGAAATTCACGGCTCATGAATCATCGATTCCTTCTACTAGCACTACTCCTTTCCGCACTGCTCTTCACGGGTTGTGCCTCCACTTCTCAGACTGTCGGCACGGATCCGGAATCAGCCGTAATGCTCGTGAAGGTTCGCAAAGAAAAGAAGCCTCAGCGCATCGTTATCCAGTTGCGGGAAGATGCCGCTCCCCAGACCGTGGCCAATTTCAAGGAACTCGTTCACCGCCATTACTATGACGGGATGCAGTTCCATCGCCTCTTTGCCCATCAGCTTGTCCAGACTGGTGATCCGAAGAGCCGTCACGGTGAGAGCGACCGTTCGGGAACAGGCGGCCCCGGGTACACGATCCCTCCAGAGATCCGGTTGAAGCTAGACAAGGGGGCAGTCGTCGCGTCGCGTCTGCCTGACACGATCAATCCAACAAAGGCTTCCAACGGCAGCCAGTTCTTTGTCTGCATCGCGCCGATGCCCCAGCTCAATGGGCAGTACACGGTCTTTGGCACCGTTACCGAGGGGCTGGATGTGCTCGATGCCATCAGTGGCATTCCGGTCGACAGTAATGATTTTCCGCTGGAAAAAGTTGTGATCAAATCGATTAGGATGCAGTGAGATAAAAATGCCTGCTTCAGAAAAACAGAAAGTCTCTTCTGTAATCTCCGATTTATGACGACTGATCTCTCAAGGTTTGAACTCGGCCGCCCCTGAAGGGGGTGCGTCGGAGTCCAACCCGCTCCCGTCAGTCGCAGGGTTCAGCTTTCCACTTTCATCATTTTTCCCTCCTACACCTGCCAGGTCTGGAAGGACACGGAGATAGTTGACGCGTTTGTAGCCGCCCACATCGGGACACTTGCGATTTCTCCGGCGGTTCCCTAGATTCCTTCCCCTGTGAGCTACCGCGTCTTTGCCAGAAAATACCGACCTCAGCGTTTTGAAGAAGTCGTCGGGCAGGAGCATATCACCCAGACGCTTCAAAATGCGATCAAGGGAAACCGTCTGGCGCAGGCCTATCTTTTTGTCGGTCCAAGAGGAGTCGGCAAGACTTCCACAGCCCGTATTCTTGCCAAGGCGCTGAACTGTCAGAACGGCCCGACGGACAATCCCTGCGGTGTCTGCGACGCCTGTGTTGAGATTGCCGAAGGACGCAGCCTTGATGTGCTGGAGATCGATGGAGCTAGTAACAACAGCGTTGAGAGCATCCGCACGCTGCGGGAAAATGCAGCCTATGCCCCCGCTCGCGGCCCTTACAAAGTCTATCTGATCGATGAGGTGCACATGCTGACCACGGCGGCCTTCAACGCCCTGCTCAAAANNTGCTCAAAACGCTGGAAGAGCCTCCGGAGCATGTGAAGTTTCTCTTTGCCACGACCGAGGCGCAGAAAGTGCCCGCCACCATCCTGAGTCGTTGCCAGAGATTTGATCTTCGCAGACTCACCCCGGAACTCATCGCCAATCACCTTCTCTTCATTGCCAAAAGTGAGGAAATCAGCCTGGAACCAGCCGCCGCCGATGCCATTGCCCGTGGTGCTGACGGGGCCCTGCGCGATGCCGAATCGATGCTCGATCAGGTCGTCGCCTTCTGCGGAACGACCATCACAGCCGCCGATGTGCATCAGGTTTTTGGATTCACGCCAAGGGAAACCATTCTTCTACTCGGACGGGCGCTGCTGGGTCGCGACACAACGACCGCGCTTGCCTTGGTCAAAACACAAAGCGAAGCAGGCAAGGACCTCTCCAGACTTCTTGCCGATCTGATCGCTCTGATGCGCGATATTCTTATTTCAAAAGTCCATCCCCCTGAGGTATCCACTCCGGAATCCGAGCTGGGCAAGGCGATTGCCCAGGAGAAGCTGCTCCTGCTGCTGGATCACTTCGGTGAAGCCGAAGGACGTCTCCGCTGGACAAGCGACAAGAAGCTTCAACTAGATGTCGCACTCATCAAAGCGGTTCATCTTCTGGAGGAGGTCAGCCTCA
>DKEN01000096.1:28683-28941 GCA_002452515.1 Spartobacteria bacterium UBA6821
TCTTGATATTCCCGACGAGAAAGAAAAACCCAGCGAGGAGAAGGCCGAATCTGTTTCCGAAGCCGATCGCTGGCATCTTGTTGCGATGGATTTGGCAAGCGATTCGCCACTGAAATTCGGTTGGATTGAGGACAGCCGCTTTGTGGAGCGTGTCGGCAATGTGATTGTGGTGGAATTTCCACCCTCGATGAAATCGAAAACCCAGACACTTTTCTGGCCTCAGGCTGTGAAAAAGATCGAGGAACTGCTGTCTGAAAA
>DKEN01000020.1:0-4394 GCA_002452515.1 Spartobacteria bacterium UBA6821
GCCGGCACCGTCAGCCCTATCGTCGCCAGCACGGAGCCAAGGAGGACATTCACCGCGCGCTGCACCTGGTTGCGGGCCGATGCCAGAATGGCGCTCAGTCCTTCCGGTGCCAGAATCAGAACGGCGACCACGGCACCGGCAAGTTCTTTCGGCATCCCCCCGCCCTTCACTCCAAAATCAAGCAGATGGGCGAGTTGTTTGGAGAGCAACACAACCGGGAGGAGATGAACGATGAGCAGCACTGCATTGAAGGCAATGGGATTGCCGATATGATGTTCTTCCTCACTCTGGGGTTCCCAATCGGTTTCGTTGAAAAATTCACGNNTGGCGGCTCGTCTGGACGGCTAGAAACACCCCGTAAATGATGAGCGAGAGGACGATCATGCTGAGGGCGTGGAACGTGGAAAAAGATCCTTCGTCACCTGATTCCGTGAAGTTCGGCATGATCAGCGACAACACCGAGAGAGGGAGGATCAGGCCGAGGAAGGAATTCACCCCCTTGATGTTGACTTGTTGTTCACTGAAACGGAGTCCTCCGGTGAGCAGGGTGAGGCCAAGCAATCCCCCGAGCACGATCATCACCACCGCAAACATGGTGTCCCGGGCAAGGTAAGGATTGTTCCCATTGAGCATCAGCGCGGAGATCATCATCACCTCGATGCTGGTGACAGCGAGCGTGAGAATGAGGGTTCCATACGGTTCGCGGAGTTGCTCGGCCAGATGATCGGCATGGCGTACCACCGAAAAGGAAGAAAGGAGCATCACAACGAAGAGCCAGATAAAAATTCCGCTTCCTGTCAGGATCCCCGGATTATGCCCAAGCCAGTCATTTCCCTTGATCATGAAAATTCCTGTCGTGGCATAACTGAAGATCAGCAACCATTCCCTCCGGAGTAGTCTGAGCAAGGAGATTCTGGAGGATACGGCGGCGGTCATGAGTTTTGAGGACGTTTAGGAATCACGCTGATCGAACCGTCATTCTCAAGGATCACGGCCCGGATCTCATTCAGATCTGTATAGCCTTCGCTTCGGATGGCTGCCATGAGTTCATGTCTGGTGAGTTGGGCATCGGAGAGTGCCTGTTCGTAAACCTTTCCGTCGTGAACAAGAATCTGGGGTATGCCTTCGATGAGCCGTTCCGCCTTCTTGCTGGAAAAAGTGATCTTCCCTGTGATCCAGTTGGCAGTCACCAGCGTGATCGACAGAATGATCCCGCCTGTCACGGAGTTGTCACCTCCGTTCATCGAGTTCTGCACGGCGTTGCTGAGNNAAAGTATAGATGATGACGCCGCGAGCCACGAATTCCCACCAGGGGAGACTGATATTCCACATCACACCGAATTAGCCTAGCGATGAGATGCAATCCACATCTTTCCTAAGATATCGCGATCTTGGTGAATTCAAAAAACCTGGATTGACACCCCGTGTGGCTTCGTCTATCAATTCCAGCTCAGTTTATGCGGGCGTAACTCAGTTGGTAGAGTGCAACCTTGCCAANNTTTTCCGGTGGTGAGGATGTTTCTAGATGTCTGAATGCCATCATGTAGGTGAAGTGGACGGTATTGTTTTACTCATCATAAACACTGGGTCTAGCAATGATCGTAGTTGGACAAGTCGCCAACAAGGGACTAGGAATCAACCGTCCCCCCCAACACTACCCTCCTCCCATTACCAGTCTTAAAGGCATGAAACCCCTCTCTACCCTCCTCGTCTGCACCTCCCTGATCCTCTCGTCGCTCGGTAATTCATCCGCTTGCACTGCTCTGATGATGAAGGATGCGAATGGTAATGCCTATCAAGCCAGGACCATGGAATGGGCTGGAATGTTGCCGGAGTCCATTCATTACTTTCCCTCCGGTTCCTCGATCCAGTCACAAACCCCGGATGCCAAGCAGGGCATGACCTTCAAGACGAAGTATGGATTTATTGGCGTCAGCCTCAAACACATGACCCCGAATGCGAAGCAACCCTGTATCGCTGAAGGCGCCAACGATCAGGGTATGTCACTTTCTCTCAATGCTTTTCTGGGAGCCGAAGCTCCATCGGTTGATACCGATCCAAGCAAGGTCTTATCAGTCATGGATTTTGGAGCCTGGGCCTTGGGCAATTTTCAGAATGTGGCTCAGGTCAAGCAGGCACTTCAAAACAAGGAAATCAGTGTGTGGCTCCCTCCAATTGCATTCCTTGGTGGAATGAAAGCCCCTGTCCATTATGCGCTCTTTGATAAGACGGGCGCTGGTATCGTTGTGGAATTTGCTGAAGGCAAACTGAATGTTTATGACAATCCGGTCGGTGTGATGACCAATATTCCGGAGTTTCCTTGGCACTTGAAGAATCTGAACAACTATGCCCAGTTGACCAATGTGGACCGCAACAGCGGAACCTTTGGCACCCTGAAGGTCAGCGCTCCCGACAGCGGCAATGCACTGGCGGGAATTCCCTTCAGCCAGATCTCCTCAGGACGTTTTGTGAAGGCGGCCTTTTTCACCACCTATGTGAGGAAGGCCAATACACCCGCCGAGGCCATCCAAACCCTCTCCCATGTCATCAATAACTTTGATCGCCCCTATGAATTATCTATCGACCCACCCAGCGGTGGAGAAGGTGCTGAAGGGGGTGATGCTCATGCTGTGAGTTCCGAGGTGACCCTCTTCACAACGATGAACGATCTGGCTCAAAACCAGTTCTACATTCGCCCCATCAATTCCATGAATTTCTCCAAGATCGACCTTCGCAAACTGGCTGAAGTCAAAGAGGTCAAAAAAATCTCTTTTGATACGATTGCTCAGTTTGATGGTGGCGATGCCACGCAGCTATTCCTGAAATAGAATTCGCTCCTAAAATCCTCGAAGGCATCGCATCGGCGTAGATACTCATTCATAAGGCGACATGACCCGCATCGCCCTGGTGGTCTGCAACAACTTCTTCTGCAGTTGTGAGCGTGTCTTTAATCCCTCGCTTGCAGGAGTCCCTGATCTCGAACACCAGCAGCTGGAACTGGGGTGTAGCCTCTGCGAAGCATCGGCCGTAGGGTGCAAAACG
The DNA here is from genome assembly GCA_002452515.1 of Spartobacteria bacterium UBA6821. Lineage (GTDB taxonomy): Bacteria > Verrucomicrobiota > Verrucomicrobiia > Chthoniobacterales > UBA6821 > UBA6821. The sequence continues at coordinate 3,043 of DKEN01000020.1, forward strand.
GGGTGAAAAACGCGGTTGAAAAGTTGGAACGTTGGAAAAGTAAAAAGCGGGAAAGTCTTAAACACGAAGTGGAGATTCAGGATTCTGGATGGGGAAAAAATCAGCTTGTACACTTATCATACCACCACTTCCACCATTTTTCATGCACTGTGGCCTTTGTGCGAGAACCTCCTGCCGGCTATTCTTTAGAATCTATTTTTCTCTATAGGAGCAGCGCTTATCCTTGATTTTCAGGAGGATAAGAATATTGAAATATCTATTGACTTAATCAATTGGGCAACACAAAGTACCCCTTGCCTCTCCTCTAGGACAAAACCAATAAGCCATGCTTATGCTAAAGCACGGCGAGTCACTCAGTCAGCAAGTCCAACACAAAATCCCATGAAAAACACTCTTCAAAAACTACAGCAAACGGCCTCTGGGGCGTGTTTGCTGTCCTGTATGAGGACTCTCGCTCCTGTTCTCCTCATTGCCTTGGTAGCCACTTTCGCGATGCTGGCTGCGCCGACTGCAAATGCACAGACCTCCTACACCTGGTCTGCCACTGCGGGATCGAGCAGCTGGCAGGTTGGTACAAACTGGGTGGGTGGTTCGGTTCCTGCGAGCAACAGCATCCTGGTTTTCAGCAATACGTCCACATCGCTGACCGCCAACAATACTGTGGCCGGATTCGCCGTGGCCGGGTTAAACTACACGACAAATGCCAACATTTATAACCTCACTGGGAGCAGTATCGCTCTCAGTGGATCCATTGTCGACAATGCCACAAATACAGGCGGTCCTGAACAGATCTTTATCCCTCTCACGCTCACTTCCAATGTGACCGTTGCCTTTGGACCGGCAGCGTACGGAGTCGCCGTGAATGCCACAATCAGCGGTACGGGTGGCCTTGTGACCACGGCTACGACTGGAAATGCTACGCTTGTCCTTTATGGCCCCAATACCTACACGGGGGGCACCACGATTGGAGCCAATTCTGATGTTTTGCTTCTTGGGTCGGGTCTTGGCACCACGAATGCAGGACTTTTGACTGTTAATGGAACCCTGACTGCCAATGGAAATGCTGTCTATGCTACCGGTTTGGCCGGTGGGAGCACGGGATCGATCAGTGGAGGACCCAGTCTCACGATAAATCTCACGAACAGCTATACCTACGCAGGCAATATCAGCGGTGGAGAAGCTGTCACTCTTAGCGGCACGGGCACAGAGACCCTCTCCGGGAGCAATAGTTACACAGGAGCAACGACCCTGAACGGTGCGGCTCTTGCTGTCGGTTCCAGCAATGCTCTTGGAGCAAGCACCGTCACCTTCGCCAGCAACAGTACACTCGCTGCGGCAGCCAATGTGGTCAT
>DKEN01000020.1:4475-4613 GCA_002452515.1 Spartobacteria bacterium UBA6821
ATTGGAGCTGGAACGATCACCTTTACCAATGGTACTCTTGCTGCAACAGGCAATGTCCAGATCACCAATGCCGAGGCACTTAGCGCAGGGACAACCAATACCCTCAGCAGCGGTACCTCCACTTTCACCAATAGCGGA
>DKEN01000004.1 GCA_002452515.1 Spartobacteria bacterium UBA6821
GTTCTTCGGCATGTCCGGGTAGTAGTAGTTCTTGCGGTCGAACTTGCAGACCTCGGGAATCGCACAGCCGAGCATCAGTCCTGCGCGGGCGGTGAGCCGGAGCGCCTCGCCGTTCATCACCGGCAGGGCACCGGGAAGACCAAGGCAGGTAGGGCAGGTATGGACATTCGGCTCAGCTCCGTACTCCACCTTGCAGCCGCAGAACATCTTGCTCCTGGTCTTGAGCTGGGCGTGGACTTCAAGGCCTATCGTGGCCACATACTCGGTGCTGGATGAAATACTCATGGGGCTGTCGGTGTTGCGATCGGTTTGAGAAGAGGTGCCGTTGTAGCTTGATTTGTCATCGGAGGCGAGGGTGGAGAAACACGCCTGCGTAATTTCCCATGCTCCATCTTGATCGGCGAAGGATCCGGTTCGAGGGCAAAATCAAGCGCTCCGGAAAGATCGAAGCCCTTTAATTTCGCCAGAATCTCCGGATCCTGAAAGGCTGCTTGAAACTGCCTGCTCTGGATCAGGGGTAGGATGTTCTTGGTGTCGGCGGCTTTCTGTAAGGCCGGATCCTGAATGAGGGAAAGCATCCGGGGGATTTTTATGAGCTCCAATGTCGCGGGGTACTTGAAGAAGCGTTCAAGTGCCTGCTGATTCCCGGCTACCATGGAAATCTTGACGATGTTGTCATAGAAACGCGTCGGGAGGGGATCGGCATTTTTCAGTTGCTCACCGGTCACTCCCAACTCCAGCGAGGCCTTAAGTTTGACGAGAAAAAGCGCCGTGGACTCTGTAGTCGCCAAGCGCCCTTCACGTTGCGCCTGCACCAGACGCATCTCGCCGAGAGCTCCCAGACCGCGGATTAAGCTGATCCCACCCCAGAGCATCAGCAGGCCGAAGATCACCCCAAAAATAGCCCCAAAAAACCCGAATCCGACCCGGATCACGCCGACATGATCATCCGTCCGCTTGAAGAGCAATCCGGATAGAAAAGAGACGCCGAGATAAATCGCAACGCCGACGGTCACCGCAGCCACCGCAGGGGCCAAGAGCGGGGAAACACTCGAGAAAAAGGCTAGGAATGTGCCGGTGGCTCCCGCCGCCGCAGTTCCTCCGATCCACGCGCAGAAGAGCGCCGTGAGTCGAAGCAGTCCGCGGACAGCACCAAGTTTCCAACCACGCCAGAGCTCCCAAAGGAGAAAAAACGAGGCCGCGATGAAGAGATACTGCTGCCATTGAGAAGAACCGGCGATCATTAGGAAATAAATGAAATAGGCATAATGCAGAATGCTTGCGAGAAATCACCATGAACTAAGCGGCGCATATCGTGCAAGACATGCGCCGCTTGAACCAACCAACAACCAACCTAAATGATTAGGGGATTAGGCTGAGGGAATTGTTTCGAGGGCGTCCACCGCGACAGTGTGAACGGGCACTTCAACCGTTTCATCACGGAGCGTCGAGTTGGATGCCGCCGCCGGCGCAAGCTGCTCGTCACGGCCCGTGAACTTCACGCTGATGAGCTTGGTAACTCCGCGCTCTTCCATCGTGACTCCGTAGAGGGAGTCGGCGCGGGACATGGTGCGCTTGTTGTGGGTGATGACCATGAACTGGCTCTGTCCGATGAAGCGGTCGAGCAGCTTGATGAAGCGGCCGATGTTCGACTCGTCGAGCGGAGCGTCCATTTCATCAAGCACACAGAATGGGGAGGGCTTCACCATGTAGATGGCGAAGAGGAGCGCCACCGCCGTCATGGTGCGCTCTCCACCGCTCAGCAGCGAGATGCTCTGGAGCTTCTTGCCGGGAGGCTGGGCGATGATTTCGATACCACTCTCGAGCGGATCGCTCTCGTCCATGAGGAGGAGGTTTGCTTTACCACCACCAAAGAGTTGGGTGAACATCTCCTGGAAGTTCACGCGGATCTTCTCGAACGTCTCGGAAAAGAGTTCCTTCGTCGTCCTGTTGATCCGTGCGATAGCCTCCATCAACTCGGCTTTGCCGTTGATCAGGTCGTTGTTCTGCTGCTCAAGGAAGGTGTGTCGCTCCTCGAGCTCGTCATATTCCTGAATAGCATCCAGATTCACAGGTCCCATGGAATCAACGCGCTCGGTCAGCTCCGCCACGACTTGCTCAATGCGATCCCAGGGGATCTCCGCAGGGATGGGGCCGCTAGTGAATGATCCGCCCGAGATATCGCCGCTCTCAACGGGTTGTTCGCCGGAGGCTCCCCCCTGATCGCCGATCTCTTCACCGGAATTTTCGGTGAGTTGTGCTGATGCGCGGCGTTCTTTTTCCTTCTGGGAAGCCACTGCCTTGAGCAGGCCATAACGGTCAGGTTCAAAGCCGGCCAAATCCAACTGATAGCGTCGGGAAACATGATCGCGGATCGATTCGCTGCGAAGGCGCAGCTCTGTGAGGCGTACTTCGTTCTTGGAGCGGTTGTCCTGCAGCTCGGAGAGATTGCGGCGTGCGCCACGAAGAGCGATTTCTAGCGCCTCGACACCAGCCTGCAGCTCGGTGCGCTCGGCACCCAGTTCCAGGATTCGAGCCTCGGCCTCGGCACTCTCCTGCTTCCAGGTCTCAACACTCTCGGCAAGCGAGGTTGACTCAGCTTCGAGCAGACGGATGCGTTCTTCGTGCGTGGCAATGTCGCGCTCGCGTGCGGTGATTGTCTCGGCAAGCTCACGGATGCGGGCCTCCATCGGAGCGCGTTGGCGTGCAAGGGTATCCTGCCGCTGCCGCTCGGTGGCCACACGAAGACGGGCTTCTGCAAGATCGCTGGCCGCCTCGGTCTCGGCATCACGGAGCAGGGCGATCCGAGAGGAGGCTGCGGAGCGTTGCTCACGTGCGGAGGCAAGTTCAGCGGAGGCCGTCTCCATTTCCTGCTGACGCTGGGTGATTTGTTCCTCCAGAAGGAGTATGTGTTCCTGCAGGGAAATGATTTCCCCGTCTAGGGACTCGTGGCGATGGCGGACATTCTCCAACTCGCGGGAGGCCAGAAGATTGTCGGCCTGCGCTGCGGCAAGGAGTCCCTGAGTGTTGCCAAGATGTTCGCGGGCTTCGCGCAGGCGGATGACGGAGCCTTCCAGATTTCCCATCGCTCCCTCGCGCACCAGCGAGAGACGGGATGTCGCCTCGCGCAACGTTTCGACCTCGCGTTCTAGCGAAGCGATTTGTGAGCGGCGGAGCAGGGCGGAGTTGGAAGCTTCGCCGGTGGCACCGCCCTGGGCGACTCCGTCGCGTCCCAGAAATTCCCCCGTGCGGGCGGCAAAGGCAAAGGCGGGATACTGCTTCTTGAGGCGGAAAGCTGTGGCGAGATCGGGTACGATCAGCACTCCCTCGAGCAATCTGGCGATCAGCCCATGGGCCGTTCCAGTCGCACGGACAACATCGGTGGCCCAGCAGAGGGCACCGTCTGGGAGTGAGGCTGTCTGCTGCGGAACCATCGGCAGCAGGTCGCTTGCCAGCACGGAAGCCCGGCCCTGGGTCGCCTCGCGGAGAGTCTGGAGTGCGGCCTCGGCCATGTCGGCATCGGCAAAAACGATGGCGCGGCTGGCGGCACCGAAAGCTGCTTCAATGGCAGGAATCTCCGCTGGCGGCACTTCGATGAGTGAGGCGAGTGTGCCGATGATTCCGGCCTGGAAGAACTCTGGCCGGTCGAGACCCCTTAGAATTGCCTGCGCTCCTTCGCCAAGCCCCTCGCCCTCGCGCTCCAGTTGGAGAAGAATTTCAAGGCGGTGCTCGCGTTCCGAGAGTTGCTTGCCGGAAGCATTCCACTCGGTTTCAGCGACCTGGCGTTCCTGTTGGGCAAGATCATGGGCCTGCTGTGCGGCGATGAGCTCCTGTTCGGCGGCATCCAGCGACTGGCGCGTGGAAGACTGGGCGGCTGCCGTCTGCTCTGCGCGGGTGGCGGCGGTAGTAACGGCAAGTCCGGCAACGGAAACCTGCTCCTGAAGCTGCAGGGAACGGGAACGTTCCGCATCGCGGCGGGCGCTGGCCGTGGAGAGATCACCGCGGACATCGGTCAGACGATTCTCGAGCTGATGAAGGCTGTTGGTCAGCGTCTCGGTCTCGCGCTCCGCACCCTGACGCTCCTGCTGCGCCTGTTGAAGTCGGGCGGCACCAGCCTGAAGAGACTCTTCCTCGGCTCGGAGCACATCGAGCAGTGAGGTCAATTGGGCGTCTGTCTGTTCGATTTCGTTCTGCTGCTCATTGATGCGCAGATGCATCGCGTCGATGTCGGCGCTCGCCCGGATGCCCATTTCGCGGAACTCCCCGCAACGCTCGGCATTCGTCTCGATGCGACTCTCTCCCGAGAAGATGCGGTTGCGCAGGGTTTGCAGCTGATCGCGGACTCCTTCTACTTCGGCATCAAGGGTGGAAACCTGTTCGCGGGCTCCGGCGACTTCGATCTCCTGCTCGGCGATTTCCCGCTCATAGAGCGCGCGGGCTTCGGCACTTTGCTCGACCTTCTCGGCCACCTCGGTGATTGAGCGTTCCAGATCGAGGTAGGTGCGATGCGAGAGATGGGTGTCGAGGACGCGGAGATCCTCCATGAGGGACTGGTAGCGACGAGCCTTTCCAGCCTGACGCTGCAGCGAACCGATCTGTCGCTTCACCTCCTTGATGATGTCGGAGACACGCAGGAGATTGGACTCTGTGTACTCCAACTTGCGGAGGGCCTCTTTCTTCTGGGCTTTGTATTTCGTGATGCCGGCAGCCTCTTCAAAAATGGAGCGGCGATCCTCAGGGCGGCTGTTGAGCAGTAAGGCTGTCTTCCCCTGTTCCATGATGGAATAGGCACTCCGCCCGATACCCGTGTCCATGAAGAGCTGATGGATGTCCTTGAGGCGGCAGGGGGTGCCGTTGATGAGGTATTCCGATTTTCCGTCACGGAAAACCCGCCGCGTGATGCGGACCTCATTCCATTCCACTCCCAGTTCCTTCTCACACTCGGCGAAGGTCATGGAGACCTCGGCCATGTTGTGCGCGGCGCGGGTGTCGGTGCCGCTGAAAATGACATCGGCCATTTCGCCACCACGGAGAGCTTTGGCCGACTGCTCGCCGAGCACCCAGCGGATAGCGTCCAGGACATTCGACTTGCCGCAACCATTCGGACCGACAATCGCGGTCACACCCCGGTGAAATCGCAGGACCGTCTTGGGTGCAAACGACTTGAAACCGATCAGTTCGATGGATTGAAGATACATGGTTTTTGGTGTGAAATGGAGGGTCTGAAGCTTGGTCAAAGTTTCTCCCAATTGGCCAAAAAACACAAGCACTAGGGGCAGAAATTTCGCAAACCACAAGATGTTGTGGTTATTCACATTTTGCCAGCAGGGCAGATTAGAGAAAAGTGGACATCCTGAGGGGCGGGGTCGAAGGTTCCTGACTGCTGGCTTTCGACGTTCGCCCATGGGCCCTCGACTTTCGACTCTTCCTCTCTCGATTACGAAAGCCAGCTTGGCGCAGGGATTTCTCTACCGTATAATGGCAGGATGTCTTCTTTTGATTTTGCCCCCGTTCTTGCCAACCGCATCGTTTCCGTCATCACCATCGACCGCGCCGAGGATGCCGAGCCACTCACCCAAGCCCTGCTCGATGGAGGTCTGAATGCCCTGGAAGTGACTTTCCGAACCCCCGCCGCTCCCGAAGCCGTCCGCCGGATTCATGCCTCCTTCGGTGACAAGGTTCAGCTCGGTGTCGGCACCCTGCTGACTCCCGATCAGGTTTCTCTCGCCGCCGATAGCGGTGCTGCCTTCGGTCTCGCACCGGGTTTCAACCCCGCCGTGGTCAAGGCCGCTCACGACCGCGGCATCGGCTTCATTCCGGGTGTCATGACTCCGTCGGAGATCGAGGGTGCCTATGAGCTCGGCTGCACCGTCCAAAAATTCTTCCCCGCTGATGTGGCAGGAGGCACCAAGATGCTCAAAACCCTCTCCGGTCCCTACGGCCATCTCGGCATCAAGTTCATCCCGCTCGGCGGCGTCAGCGCAGCCACGCTCAAGGACTTCCTCGCCGCCCCCGGAGTCGCGGCCGTCGGCGGAAGCTGGATTGCCGACCGCAACCTGATCAAGTCAGGGGACTGGGCCGGCATCACCAAACTGGCCAAGGAAGCCGTGGCGATTGCGACGGGGGTGTAATTGGACTGTTAGCATCCAGTTTTTTTGAATAAGTGGGGGTGAATCCTCCATGAAATACTCTATTTCCCATATCGCTCCGTTAAGAGCCGCCTTCATCATTGCGGTTCTTTATGGGGCAATACCTGCTCTCTTCAGTCCTATTGCCCTCATGGTGATGGATTTTATACCCCATTTGGGCACTTCGCCTAGTCAGTCCTTTGTGGCCATATTTTTGCTGACACCTGCAATCCATGCCGGACTGGGCTTTGCTTACGGACTGATTGGCGCAGTGGTCTTCAACATCATCGCGAAGTGGACCGGCGGGTTCATTCTGGAAATCCAGGATGCACCGCAGAAAAACTGATTAAACCTACTTCATTAGTTCAGCGAGCGCCTTTATCTGCTCAGGCTCATGAGCTGCGCTGAGAGTGATCCTTAATCGCGCCGTGTTCCTCGGGACAGTCGGATAGCGGATGGCGGGGACGAAGAAGCCTGCTTCTAGCAAGCGGGCAGCCTCGGCCAGAGCGCGTTCTTCACTCCCGAGAATGATCGGGATGATGGCACTCTGTGGTGTAGAAATCTTTAACTCGCTTGCGAGAAGGGCAAGATTCTGATGAAGGCGGGATAGCAGCGCATCTCCCTCCTCCGACTGCACAATGCGAAGCGCAGCACGGCAGGCTGCAGCCACTGCAGGAGAGGGGGCCGTGGAGAAGATGAAGCTGCGGGCGCGATTGATCAGAAAGTCGATCAGCGCGCGCGATCCAGCGATATAGCCGCCGGAGACACCGAGTGCCTTGCCGAGCGTTCCCATCTGAATCTCCACGCGATCACCCAGGCCCAACTCGCCAGCCAACCCCCGGGCACCCTGACCGAGCACACCACCGGAATTTCCACGAACGCCTACGGGAATCCCACGAACGCCTACGGCGTGTGCCTCGTCCAGAAATAGGATCGCTCCATAGCGTTCTTTCAGTGCCACGATCTCTGCAAGCGGCGCCAGATCACCATCCATGCTGAAGATCGATTCGGTAAGGATCATCACCTTTGCTGCGGGATGCGCTTCCCGAGCCCATTTCAGGTGAGACTTCAGTTTCTCAAGATCGTTGTGTGGAAAGACACGGAGCAGCGCCTCACTGGCCCGCGCCCCATCGATCAGGCAGGCATGGGCGAGCTTGTCCAAGATGATCACATCCCCCTTGCCCATCAGCGAGGGAATGGCACCTGTCGCCGCCGCCATCCCCGTCGAGAAAACGAGCGCCGCCTCGGTGCCCTTGGCCGCCGCCAGTTCCTCTTCCAGCGCCGCATGTTCCTTGGTCGTACCACAAATCAGCCTCGAGGCCGTCGCTCCAGTCCCCCAGCATCCCGCCGCTTCCGCCATCGCCGCAGCCAGAGCCGGATGACCGGCGAGCCCCAAGTAATCATTGGAGGAAAAGTTGTGAAGTTCCCGACCGCCGATCGTGATCGTCGTGCCCCTGATTGTGTCGATTTCCCGCAGCTTGCGGCGCAATCCCTGTGTCTCCGCCTCTTGCAGCGCGCTTCTCAGGAAGGCCTCAAAGGAAGTCATGGGATCTTATCGGCAGTTCCTCGGCACGTTCCTAGCGTTTCCCTAACGCTTGGCCTTTTTGGGAAAAACCGGCTGAACCAATTGCAGTTTGCTGACAAATGCCTCGTCCCGCTCGGTGACAAAATTGACCACCTCGCCCGGCCTTCCTGCGCGCGCCGTGCGTCCCACGCGGTGGAGATAATTCTCCATCTGCTGCGGCATGTGGTAGTTGATCACGCGTCCGATATGCTCCACATCCAATCCGCGCGAGGCAAGATCCGTGGAAACCAGCAGGTCGATTTCACCATCACGGAAGGCCTTGAGATTCCGCCGACGCTCCACCTTGTCCATCTCACCGCGATAGATCACGCAGGGCAATCCTGCCTCCTCCAACTCCTCGGCCAGCTTGTCACACTGCTCGCGGGTATTCACAAAGAGGATCGTTCCCCCCGCGACTCTCTTCCCGAGTAGGCGCTCGAGCAGGGGAAAGCGTTTCCCATCATGGACGGTCTGCCGCGTGGTCGTGAGTGTGGAAACCACGCGATGGCTTCCTTCGCTACGGATCAACTCCGCCCCGGCAAAGAGGCTCTCAATCAGCTGCTGCACGGCCGGAGAGATGGTCGCCGAGAAGAGAGCGAGCTGCCGGTCGGCGGGACATTTCTTGATGATGCGCTGGACATCGGGAAGGAAGCCGTGATCGAGCATCTGATCCGCCTCGTCGAGAACAAGAATTCGGACATCCCCTAAGGTGACGAGTCCCGCCTCCAGCATCTTGATGAGGCGGCCGGGTGTCGCAACCAAGACTTCAAAGGCACCTTGGACACTCCTCTTCGCCACTTCCATGGTTGTGCCGCCCAGAACCGCCCGGACGCGCAATCGGGTGGTGTGGGTGAAAGGTTTGAAGGCCTTGGCCACCTGCTCCCCGAGCTCCCGTGTGGGCACCATCACGATGGCTCGCGGCTCACCGTAGACCGTGATTGGATGACCTTCATTCTCCAGCGTCTTGAGCGCATGAAGGATCGGCAGGGCGAAGGAAAGGGTCTTGCCGCTACCTGTCTCCGCAACGCCGACCACTGATCGTCCACTCAGGAGCACCGGGATCGCCCGCTCCTGAATCTCCGTGGGACGGGTCAGCTCCTTCTCGATCAGGGTTTCCTGAAGCGTGGGGAGCAGGTTAAAATTGGCGAACGTGGTCATGGTTGAAGATACCTTAGCGTTTCTGAGCCACAGGATACCAGAGAGCATTACGCGGTTCTCTACTATCTCTTGATTTCATTTAAGGACAATTGATTGGCCCGGTTAAAACGACAGAGAGCAAAATAGGCCTTTGTAAGCCCAATGGGACCCCGTTCCATAAAATGACGCAAATTCGGTGATGTAATTCTTGGTCAGTGGAAGACCTCTTCCTTATGCTTGGGGTATAAAGATGAAATCGTCCCCCCATTCACCGCTTCGTATCGGACTTTTCGGTGTCGGACTCGACACCTATTGGTCTCAGTTTGACGGATTGAAGGAGCGCCTGCTGGGATATCAATCCCGCATTCATGAACGGCTGGCGCTGGAGTCCGAAGTCACCGATGTCGGATTGATCGACCATCCCTCCCTAGCAGCGAAGGGCGCTTCAATTTTTAATCGATCTGAAGTCGATCTGATTTTTCTTTATGTTTCCACCTACGCGCTTTCCTCCACGGTGCTTCCCGTCGTGCAAAAGTCGCGTGTCCCCGTCGTCGTCCTGAATCTCCAGCCGGTAGCGTCACTCGACTATGCCGCCTTCAACCAGCTGGGTGATCGTGGTGCCATGACCGGCATCTGGCTCGAACACTGCCAAAGCTGCTCGGTTCCAGAGATTGCATCCGTGTTTCACCGCGCAGGCATTCCCTTTCATGTGGTCACCGGTTACCTTGATGACGAAGCTGCTTGGGCTGAGATCACAGGATGGATTGATGCAGCCCGTGCAGCCTCGACCCTCCGGCAGAACCGGGTTGGTGTTCTCGGCCACTATTACAACGGCATGTTGGATGTCTACAGTGATCTAACGCAGCAATCCGCTGTCTTTGGCTCTCATTTCGAGCTGTTGGAAATGGATGAGTTCGCGGCACTCCGAGCCGCCGTCAGCGAGGATGACATCCAAACAAAACTCGGTGAATTTCAATCCTCCTTTGCTGTCTCCCCTCACTGCGAAGAAGCAGAGCTGCGGCGGGCGGCCAGCACTTCGTGTGCCTTGGATGCCTTGGTCGCCAACCATCACCTGGGTTCCCTGGCCTATTATTACGAAGGAGAGGAGGGCACAATGCATCGCGATCTGGCCACCTCGGTCATTGCTGGAAACACCTTGCTCACCGGCAGGAACATCCCTGTTGCGGGCGAATGTGAGATAAAAAATGTCCAGGCGATGAAGATTTTGGATTCGCTCGGCGTCGGCGGCTCCTTCTCCGAGTTTTACCTCACGGATTTTAAGGAGGAGGTAATTTTTCTTGGTCACGATGGGCCCGCCCATCCTGCCATCTCGGAGGGACGCGTCGGTCTCGTTCCCCTCTCGATCTACCATGGCAAGCCCGGCAAGGGCCTCTCCATTCAGATGACGGTTGCCCACGGCCCGGTCACGCTGCTCTCCGTTGTCCAGCATCAGAACGGGAAGCTTTCCTTGCTCGTCGCGGAAGGGGAATCGGTTCTCGGCCCCATCCTCCAGATTGGCAATACCAACAGTCGCTATCGTTTCTCCATCGGCGTCAAAGCCTTCATGAATCGTTGGTCCAGCGCAGGCCCATCGCACCACTGTGCGATCGGAGTCGGCCATGTCGCCGACACGCTGGACAAGCTGGGGAAGTTGCTGGGCATTGAAGTGCACCGGATTTGCTGATCCCCAGGGCAAACCAAGCGAACCTGCTTCCACCCCTTCTGTTTGACCTGCCTCTATTCTGCAGGGAGTACCTTCGTTTACTTTGAAGAAACGCGGAACAAGGCTCCACCATGAGCGGGGAGTGTCTCGGAAAACTTCTCGTTGAGGTCTCCCAGATCCTTGTGATTCCACAGGTCGCGGAGTGTCGCCGGTCCGGTCCATCCCAGGTCTTTCGCGCTGAAGGCGACTTCCAACGGTTGATCATTCCTGTTGAAGAGACCGACCGCCTTGGAGCCGTCGGCAAGATCCTTCACCCAGATTTCGGCACCGAGTTGCTGAAGGCGCTTCGCTTGCGCTCCCAGCTTGTCCTGGTTCACCGCCAGCACCTCGTCGTTGGTGATGAGCGCCAGCGTTGCAGGATCGGTGTCCGGCAAGGCGTTGCCGAGGATGAGCGGCGATGGGGCGACGGCCCAGAGTGACATCAGCGTCTTCTGCTCATCAGGGGTAAAGCGTGTCTGGCGTTCCTTTCCGGCGATCGTGCAGTAGATACCCAAGTGCCCGAACGGAATCATGTCCGCATCGGGAAAGTGCCCCGGGCCACCGAATCCCTGCTGTTGCCCGAGCAGATCAAACGCCCGGTAGAGGTCGGGCCAGCGATCCCAGAAATCCCCGGAGGCACGCCACATGTTGGCATTCTGCGACACATGAGCACCAAAAGCAGGACTTGTGGGACCGGGAGATGTGCTAAAGACGATCGGGCGTCCGCACTTGTCGATGGCTTTTCGGATCATCTCGACTTCGTGGGCGCTGTAAGGGGCAGTAAGGTCGTCAACCTTCACGAAATCCAGACCCCAGGAGGCCCAGAGGCGGGCCACGGAATCGTACCAGTCCTGACCGGCCTGATTATCACGCACGCCGAACATATCTGGACACCAGGAACAGTGGTTCTTGGGGTCGCCCGCATCGGCGGCAGTGAACTTGCTTCCTTCGATCGGGGTAGCGGCGTTCACCGCTTGTCTCGGGATTCCGCGCATCATATGGAAGCCGAACTTCAGCCCCATGGCGTGGATCTTGTCCGCCAGCGGCTTAAATCCGGCACCGTCCGCAGCGGAGGGAAATCTGTTGGGAGCGGGCAGCAACCGGCCATTCGTATCTGCAAACAGGTGCGCGCCCACGCTCTTCTTGTTGAAGTCACGGTCGTCACTGGGGGAGGTGGCGTCATACCAGCGCGCGTCGATCACAACATACTTCCATCCGTGTGACAGCAGGTTCTCCTTCATGAAGGAGGCGTTTTTTAGGAAATCCTCCTCGTTGATGCTAGTGCCGTAGGCGTCATAGCTGTTCCATCCCATGACGGGCACGGGGGCAAACTCCCAAAACTTGGGATCGGTTTCAGCACTCGCCACCCTGGCGGTGAACAACGGCGTCAGGGCAACAAGGGCAAGGAGGGGGAAACGGCAAGTCGTCATCATGGGATGCTTGCCAAGATACTCAGACCGATAAAGCAAAATACCAATCACAGGAAGAAAGGGTACTATAGCGGCGAAGGAGTTTTGGTATGTAGCGAGGAGGAAGAGCGATGGCTACCTTGAGGTAACCAGAGCGATAACGACACTGCTACATGCCAAAAGAACCAGCCAGATAGTGTCATTTCTGGGTAGTGGGTCAGTTTGAATTTTTAGGGGGAAAAAAGTTCTAGCCCCGTTTCTTAGAGTGTGCCAGCCTTGGGTATGCCTATCCGCTCAAGCAAGAAAAAGGATTTCACCGAAAACGCCTTCTCCATCGTTCAGAAGGTCACAGGGCAGGCCGAAGCTGCCCCTGTGGAGAAATCGGTGAAAAACCCTGCTGCCGTTGCGTTGGGACGGCTTGGGGGTCTGAAGGGAGGAAGGGCTAGAGCCGAGAAACTTTCCAAGAAAAAACTTTCAGAGATCGGAAAGAAAGCCGCTCAACAACGATGGGCTAAACCAGCGTAGAAGCTGATTCTTCATCAGTGGTAGCGTTCTCGATAATAGACCGGTATCCTTGAAGTTCGGTTCCCATCACTTCATCTACCGCACCAATCCAATAGGCATCGGCTGGACTTAATCTATTCTCTCCCTCTTGTAGTTGCTGGCATAGCCGTAGGGTAAAATACCAAAAAGGTCTAATTCTGGAAAAAACCGTATCCGAAAGCCATGTTAGCTTTTCTTTTTCATCCTTTTGGGAATATTCATTAAATTCATCCTGTGATAAAAAAGGCATGCCAAAATGTTTAATTATCCAATCTAATGATTGTTGGTGATCGCCAAGTTGATAATCTCTTAGAAGAAGATAATCTTGAACTAATTGCGAGCACCCATATTCATCCAACCGCCAATTTTTTTCTGACAACTGTGTAATTTCATGATCTAAAATTGCTTTAAATACTGCTCCATCTTGCTCTAAAAAACTTTGTTCTTTAGAAAAGGTAACATTGGATAAAATGTTTTCAGTTAATTGTAGAGCAACTTTTGTTTTGTTATAAGCCTCAGTAACGACTTGCGACGCCGAAAGATTAACTCTCTCCAAAATACATTCAACAAAACAATCTAAATCAGATTTCTGAGTGTTAGGTTGTTTGCGTTTTTCTTCAAATTCATTACACAGAAGTGAATAACGATGAACCAGCTTTCGTATCACACGATTTGCCAACCTAAAGGCAATCTGGCGGTTTTTATGAGCCAGCGTTGCGGCACATTCTGCTGCGCTTTCTGTGGTAATCTCTAATTCCCTAAATCTAGCGCCATGAAAGTATATTTCTGAGGATTCATGGGCTATTGAATAATCTCCTAATGCTAGAAGAGTTGCTGCGGCACTAGCTGCATCACCAGTTGCAACGGTAATAATTCGATGCGTGTGCCCTTCTATGTCTGCATCCCATAGACAGCTTACTAAAATTTCGAGCGATCTTATAACGCCGCCTGGGCTGTTAATGTAGACAGTGATCGGCGTTGACCCTTCAAATCTAAAATTTGTTATAGATGGAACGATTTTGGCAAGCAGATCGTCATCACATGAGCCAAAGACATGAACGGCTCTAGTTGGATTAGGGCGAAAATCAAAATCCCGTTTCGACATCTAAAACAAAATATTTAATGCCCCTCAGTCTGTATGCAGCATACAGACTGAGGTTTTGAATATGGGGACTTGTGCTGAATTTCAAAAGATTGTTTCTGCTCTTTAAAAAATTCAGCAATTGTTCCGCCTCGGCGATAAATATTTTCAACGCACAGCTTCAACCGCTCATCTGCGTCGCCGCTAGAATACACATTTGGAAGTTCTTGTTGCACGTTACAAAATATACCGCATGTCAACTTGCGATCAACTCGAATTAATGAATGCGAATATATTAATACAAAACAATCTGATTGACAATACATGAGCGGTCATGCATAAAAGTCAATATGAACAAGCTGGACACCGAAAAACGCTCGCAGATTCTCTCTTGCCTCGTCGAAGGAAATTCAATTCGTGCCACTTGCCGAATGACAGGAGCCGCTAAGAATACGGTTGTAAAACTCCTTGTGGATGCAGGACGCGCTTGCTCCGATTATCAGGACAAGGCTTTTCGCAATCTCAAATGCCAACGCATCCAATGCGATGAGATTTGGTCTTTTGTTGGCAGCAAAGAGAAGAACACATCTGCACGGAAGAAGGTGGAGGGAAACGGTGATGTGTGGACTTGGACGGCTCTTGATCCTGATTCAAAGCTTGTTCCTTGCTGGTTTGTAGGAAGCCGTGACGCTGGATCTGCATACCATTTTATGCACGATCTGGCAGACCGCCTTTCTAATCGCGTTCAACTCACCACAGACGGACACAAGCCCTATCTATCAGCCGTCGAGGATGCGTTTGGCACTGGGATTGATTATGCCATGCTGGTGAAAATCTACGGTGCAGAGCGTCAAGGAGAAGCCCGTTACAGCCCAGCCGTCTGCATGGGAGCAAGGAAGGCTGTCATCAGCGGAAAGCCCGAAGTGAAGCATATTTCAACAAGCCTCACCGAGCGGAACAATCTCACCATGAGAATGTCCATGCGCCGTTTTACACGACTGACCAACGCCTTTTCAAAAAAGCTAGAAAATCACGAACACGCGATTGCTCTTCATTTTATGCACTACAACTTTTGCCGTATCCATCAGACGCTACGGATTACGCCTGCAATGGCGGCAGGAGTGTCGGAAAAAGTTTGGGAACTTTCCGACATTGTAAATTTGATGCCGGAATGACTTGGAAAAGTTGTGGTGCAATATAAAAAAAGCCGTATTATATGTGTGCTTATGGAAACCACCCCGAATCCACTGAAGGCAATAACGGAAAAACTGAGGGAAGTGCGCTTGAATCAGCCGAAGGTCACGTTACGGCAAGCACAGGAACAGACTGTCCGTGTGATGTATGCTGCAAGTCGTTCACAACAGCGTTCTCGGCAATACTTGGTTGGGCGGAAGATAATGGGTTAATCCGACAGATTTCAGATTACGATTTTTTTGGCCGCCCTCCAGACGGAGCCGGTGATGAACACGAGGCTTGGTTTGAGGAAAATTCAAGCCGTTGGTTTAAAGCAACCTACGATAATGAATTTGGCCTAGCTTGGGGTAGATTGGGAACGGCCACGGCCAAAGAATATCTTACCCGATGGGTACTTCAGAATCAGTTTTTTGGAGATGACATCCATTTGGTCGCTCTTGTGAATAGCAACAGCAAAATGCGTGTACTGATCTCGCAGCCACATATCGAAGGTGATCCAGCATCACCCTCTGATATTGAAAACTGGTTTATTTCAATTGGTTTTTCAAAAATAGATTTTTCTGGAAGCGTGGCTTGGTACTTAGAAGAGGAGAATCTTCTGGTGGCTGATGCTCATGAAGGAAATGTTCTCAGATCCCCGAGCGGCGATCTCATTCCAATTGACCTAAATATAGTTAAACCAGCAGGCCATTTACTTGAGGCCATCGTGGACTATTTAAAGAAAAATTCAAACTGACCCACTACCCATTTCTGATGGTGATTGGTATAGCTTTCGAGCATTGTGGCAACGTGGAGAACAGCGCGTCCACGAAAGAGGGTCGCCTCATACAAATGACACCTTTTCTTGATTTTACTCTGACGGGAGATCATGCGATGACGATCATCCTACAACAGCAACCCACATCTCCTCGTCGATTTGTTCTCTGGGATGCGGTACCGTTGACCGCCGTAAGGGGAGCGAGTATAGAGACAGCCATGCTTGGCACTGACTTTATTCTTGATGCGTTGGCCACGGAGGAAATCGACCATCTTTTTATGGTGCCCGGCGGTTTGGTTGATCCGTTTCTGCCGGCGCTGGGGAGGCAATCTTTCGTCCGCCCGATTGTGGCTGCCCAGGAGGGAGGGGCTGCCTACATGGCTGATGGCTATGCTCGGGCGAGCGGCAAATTCGGCGCGGCGCTTTGCATCGGCGGCCCTGGCCTTGGTAACACGGTCACCCCCATCGCGGCGGCTGCCACCGACGGTTCTCCTGTCCTGCTCTTGAGCGGGGAAGTCTCCACATCCACCGAGGGGATGGGGCTCTTTCAGGATGCCAGCAGCCAGACGCTGGATGATGTGGAGGTAATGAAGCCTCTGACGCGCTACTCCAGTTCGGTCGATAATCCCCGTAATCTGGGCCATCTCTTCCGCCATGCACTTCTGGAGATGAAGCAGCAGCCCCAGCGTCCCGTCCACCTCTCGCTGCCCCGCGACACTCAGGTCGCCGCTCTCGATGCCACGCACCACAAGATTGATTCCTCCATCGTGCATCCTTCCCTGCTCTCTCTGTCAGCAGCGGAAGCTTCGCTCCCGCACCTGACCGGCGAGGCGACGGGAACTCCACCCGTTAAAATTGTCCTGCTGGTCGGAGCGGGGGTGGAGCACGCCGAGGGGGCCAGCCTCCTGCGTAGCTTTGCGGAAGCTTGGGATCTCCCCGTGGCAACGACGCTGCGCGCCAAGGGACTCTTTCCGGAAGATCATCCGCTCTCCCTCGGGGTTTTCGGCTACGCCGGGACGCACCATGCCCGGATGGCACTGACCGATCAGCCACCGGATCTGCTGATCATCCTCGGTTCCGGTCTCAATGAGCGGGATACCATGCATTGGTCGCTGGACATCAAGCCCGCCAACACTCTGATTGTGAATCTCTCCGCCACGGTCATCGGGGAGCACACTTCCGGCTTCGGGATTGTCTCTGATTGCGCCGCCTATCTCAAGTGGCTGAGGGGTCAGACTTCCCGTCTGGCCCCCGCTCTGGAAGCAACCCGGTCCGCCCGCAAGCAATGGCTCGCTGGCATTCTTTCCACACCGCGCTTGCAGAACCCGGAAGAGGCCGCGAGCGATGCGGTGCCGATTCATCCCGCGCGGGTCATCAGCGATCTTCGAAGCGTTTTTCCCCGCGGTGGCATCCTGCTCGTTGATTCGGGAGCGCACCGCGCCTTTGCCGGACACTATTGGAACAGCTATGAACCGCGCACCTACATCTCGGCCACCAATCTCGGCCCGATGGGCTGGGCGATACCGGCGGCGGTCGGAGTGCAATGCGCGGCCCCTCAACGCAGGGTCGCCGTCATCACCGGGGATGGCTGCATGCACATGCACGGCATCGAAGTGGCCACTGCCGCCCGATACAAGCTCCCGATCATCTTCGTGGTCATCAATAATTCGGCCCTCGGCAATGTCTGGCTTAGGGCGCACACTGAGGGTCCCGTGCCCGACGAACTGACCACGTTGCCCGACATCGACTGGGCTGCCTTTGGAGTGAGCCTCGGTTGCCGAGGAGAGACAGTGCGCCATCCGGAGGAACTGGCGGGAGCTTTTACACGAGCCCTCGCACAGACAGGCCCCACGGTGATCGATGTGAAAGCCGACAAGCATTGCAAGACGCCTGTGTCCGACTTTTCAGCCGCCTGCGCCGCGTGGTCGTATCACGAGTAACAGGTTTCTCTCAAAATGGCCAATCTCCCCTTCGATCCCGATCAGCTCACCGCTGCGGATCGTGCACTCTACGAGAGCATGGTGACCAGGCGTAAGGAACACGGGGCCCCCTTCGACGGGCCGTATGCGGCACTGATGAATCACCCACAGCTCTGCAAGCGGATCGAGGAACTCGGGTTTTACCTCAAGTTCGAAGGTCACCTGCCGCGCAATGTCTACCAGTTCGTGGTTCTCTCCGTGGCGTGTCAGACAGGTGCGGCCTTCGAATGGGCCGACCATGTCGAGCATGCGCGGGCGGCGGGAGTTCCCGAGCCAGTGATCGAAACCCTGCATACCCAGGGTGTGCTGAAGGGCTCCTTCCCGGCTCCCTATACGCTGGCTGCGCAGATCCTGGCCGTGACACTGCCTTGGAAAAACATACCCGAAGAGGTTCAGGCTGCTGCGATCTCAGCGTACGGCATGGAGGGCTTCATTGAGCTGGTGGTACTCTCCGGATTCTACCAGATGTTTTCAACGATCAACGAGGGCTTCGACGTGAAGCCGAAAGCGGCTGGTTCAGGGGCTCGGTAAAAAGCCGCGGATGGGGAGGGATTCGAACCCTCGTTACCGATAAAGGTAAACACGCTTTCCAAGCGTGCGCGATCGACCACTCTGCCACCCATCCTAAGTGCTTGGGTGGTGAAGCGTAGTGGTGAAGCAACGGGAGTGCAAGCCACGAGGCCAAGAAGCATGAATTTTTTTGAGGGCGACTAAAACCCCTCATCGAAAATGTGGGGAGGGATTTCCTTGGCTACAGCCAAGGTGCTACAAAATGGCTTCGCCTCTTACTCTTGCCGCTTCGCGGCATTGTGATCGAACCCTCGTTACCGATAAAGCTAAACACACTTTCCAAGCGTGATCAATACGTGGCCCTGGGAAGGGCCCGGATAGACTATGCGAAGCATAGCCCGCAGGGTGAGCCGAGCGGGCGCGAGCGAATCAATCGACCACTCTGCCTTCCAGGGAGGCAAGCCATCGGACGATT